>JAUWXS010000027.1 GCA_030616265.1 Dehalococcoidia bacterium | reverse complement strand
GTATCGCGCATCTGCGTTGATTGCTGCCTGAGCAAGGGCTACGCTCGTTATACCGAGGACAAGGGGCAACAGGTGTTGACCTTTTTCCCGGAGAAGCCCGAATCTTTATAGATAGAACTGGAGCATGAGCGAAAAAATACTGGTGGCTGTCGCCTGGCCTTATGCCAATGGCTCATTGCATCTGGGGCAGATTGCCGGGGCCTATCTACCCGCGGACATATTTGCCCGCTACCATCGCCTCAAGGGCAACAAGGTGCTCATGGTATCTGGCTCGGACCAGCACGGCACGCCCATAACCATCAAGGCGGAGCAGGAAGGGAAAACGCCCGGTGAGATAGCCGACCGCTATCACCGCGAGTTCCTCGAATCCTGGCAAAAGCTGGGTATCTCCTTCGACCTCTTCACCACCACGGGCACGGAAAACCACGCCGAAGTAACTCAGGATATGTTTCTTGCTTTGCTTAAAAGGGGCTATATCTATAAAGCCAAGGTCTCGCAGCCCTACTGCCCCCAGTGCCGGCGCTTTCTGCCCGACCGCTACATCGAAGGCACCTGCCCTTTTTGCGGCTCTCCGGGGGCTCGGGGCGACCAGTGCGACGACTGCGGCAAGCCGATGAATCCCGCCGAGCTGCTCGAGCCCCGCTGCCGTTTGTGCGCCGCCGCTCCCGTCTTCGAGGACTCGGAGCACTTTTTCCTGAAGCTTTCCGCCTTCCAGAAAAAGTTATTAGAATGGGTGAAGCCGCAGAGCCACTGGCGGAAGAACGTGCTTAACTTTACCACCCGCTACCTTGAGGACGGGCTGAAGGACAGGGCGATTACCCGCGATATAGACTGGGGGGTACCCGTGCCGCTGGAGGGCTATGAAAATAAGCGCATCTACGTCTGGTTCGAGGCGGTTATCGGCTACCTATCCGCTTCCAAAGAATGGGCCAAGCTAAACGGGGACGGGGAGGGGTGGCGTCCTTTCTGGCAGGATAAAGATTCAAGGAGCTATTACTTTATCGGCAAGGATAATATCCCTTTTCACACCATCATCTGGCCGGCGATGCTGATGGGTTACGGGGGGCTTAATCTGCCCTACGACGTGCCCTCTAACGAGTTTTTGACCATAGAAGGTAAAAAGCTTTCCACCAGCCGTAACTGGGCGGTCTGGCTGCCCGATTACCTATCCCGATACGCGCCCGACCCGCTGCGCTACCTGTTATCCATAAACATGCCCGAGAACGGGGACACCGACTTTTCCTGGCGGGAGTTCTTCCGCCGCAACAACGACGAGCTGGTGGCGACCTACGGCAACCTTGTCCACCGCGTGCTCACCTTCACCTACCGCAACTTTAATGGCTGTGTTCCGGAGCCGGGGGAGATGGACGGGCAGAGTCAGAAGCTCATGAACAAAGCCGAGGAGACGCTTAATACCGTCGGCGAGCTCATCTCTCGATGCCACTTTAAGCAGGCCATAATGGCGGCTATGGCGCTGGCCCAGGAGGCCAACCGCTACCTTGACGATAAGTCGCCCTGGAAGATGATTAAAGAGGACAGGGAGGCCGCCGCTACGTCATTGTACGTGGCGCTCGGCGTAATCTCGGCGCTCAAGACGGCGCTATATCCTTTCCTGCCCTTTAGTTCACAGAAGTTGCATGAGTATCTTGGTTTTGAGGGTCGTGTCCAGGATTATGGCTGGAAGCCAAAGCCGCCGGCGCCGGGACAAAAATTACTTGAACCCAAGCCCCTGTTCACCAAGCTGGACGAGAAGCTAGTCGAGGAAGAGACGGCGCGACTGGGGCAGGTCTGATGCTGATAGATTCGCACGCTCATATCGATTTGCCCACCTTCGATAGAGACCGCGAGCAGGTATTCGCCCGCGCCCGACAGGGGGGCGTGAGGGTGGTCATAAATATCGGGCTGGACGCCAAGTCGAGCCGTGCCTCGCTGGAAATGGCCAAGCAGTACGACGATGTTTTCACCACCGTCGGTTTTCACCCCCACCAGGCTTCAGAACTGCAAGACGATGATCTCAAGGTGCTGGGCGAGCTTGCCCAAGACGACCGGGTGGTGGCGATGGGCGAAATCGGGCTCGATTTCTACCGTAATCTATCCTCGCGCAAGAGCCAGGAAGAAGCCTTTAAGAAGCAGCTCGACCTGGCTGTGGAGCTGGGGCTACCGGTGGTGGTGCACTGCCGCCAGGCTCAACAAGAGGTCTTCGATATACTGAGCGGGTGGGTGAGGTCAACGCTTTCCGTGGGGAGGCTAAGGCGGGGGGTTATCCACTGCTTCAGCGCCGATATCGAGCTGGCGCTGCGTTATATCGAGATCGGCTTCTACATCTCGCTGGCCGGTTCGGTTACCTATCCCTCGGCGGGGGAGCTGCTGGAGGTAGCCAGAGAAATACCGCTGGACAGGCTGCTGCTGGAGACGGACGCGCCTTTCTTAGCCCCTCAGGCCTACCGGGGGAAGCGGAATGAGCCGTCATACGTTGCCCTTATCGCCGAGAAGGTGGCCCAGGTCAGGCAGGTGCCGAGGGAGGTGGTGGCGGAGGCGGCGGCCAAGAATACGATAAGCCTGTTCCGACTACCCATCCGATAAAGGAGAGACGCTTGGAGCTGGAAGAAATCTATCAGCTGGTTGAAGAGGACCTGGCCAAGGCAAAGAGCCAGATAGACTCGGTGACCGAGGTTGATTCCCCGCATCTGGCCGAGTTGCTGCAGCACATATTGGGGGGAGGTAAGGGTATAAGGCCCGCGCTTACCCTGCTGGCGGGGAAGTTTTATGATTACAACCTCGACCTGTTGCTGACCATGGCTACCGCCATCGAGCTGATGCACACCGCCACCCTGGTGCACGACGACGCCATCGATAAGTCCCCGGTACGGCGAGGGAAGCCGACGGTCAACAGCCTCTGGGGGGAGGAGCGGGCGGTGCTTCTGGGGGACTATGTGTTTGCTAAGGCGGGCGAGTTCGCCGCCGACACCGGCAACCTGCGGGTGATAATACTCTTCAGCCAGACCTTACAGACCATCTCCGGCGGAGAGATAGTGCAGACCAATGATGCCTTTAAGCTGGAGCAGACCCGCGACCACTACCTGGAGCGGATTTCCGGTAAGACCGCCTCGCTGTTTTCGCTGGCTACCGTTTCCGGGGCCATATTGAGCCAGGCTCCGGAAGATTCAATCAAGATTCTAAAGGATTACGGCTTTAACCTCGGTGTCGCCTTCCAGATTGTGGACGATATCCTGGATTTCGTCGGCACCGAGCAGGAGATGGGCAAGCCCATAGGCTCGGACCTCTCGCAGGGGACGCTTACCCTACCCGCCATGCTGCTGCTGGAGCAATATCCCGACGATAATCCGGTGAAAGAGCTGTTTAGTAACCCGGATATGCCCGAAAAGGATAAACAGCAGAAAATTAAGCGGGCGATAGAGATGGTTAGCCGCTCGCCCATCGTTAAGCAGTGCTACCAGCTTGCCTCGGACTACCGCGCCGAGGCCTGCCGCGAACTGGGGAAGCTGCCCGATAAGCCCAGCCGCCAGGCGTTAAAAGACCTGGCTGATTTGGTGATAAGCCGCAAGAAGTAGCCAGGACGTTGGTCTCCCGAGTTATTCCCCTTCAATACGGGTGCTGCCGTCGCTGTAGGTTTCCTTTTTTTGGGTGGGTATTAGCTCTTTAAAGCGGTCTACGGCGTACTGACCGGCGGCAAAGCCTTCCTGGCGATGGGTGGCAGCGATAGCGACGAGGAAGTTGATGTCGCCCACCTCAAGCTTGCCGATGCGGTGGCAGATGGCGATACCCTCCACCTGCCATTTTCGCCGGATTTCGCTGGCTATCTTCTCTAGACTGGCCTTGGCTGTTCTTTTGGGGTCGGCGTATTCCACGGAGACGACCTGCTTACCCTGGGAACGATTGCGAATCAGGCCGACATAGACTGCCACGCAGCCGCTGCCATCGCTCTTGACCTTGCTGATGACAAGCTCGGGGGAGATTGGCTGCTGTGTAATCTCAATCACGTGCGGTCACTCCCCGGTCTTTATGAGGCCGGGGCTTGCTTGGGGATAAATTGGGGTGCAGCCTCGCCTTTCTTGGGCGCTGGCTTGGCCCTGGCTTTGGTTGCCGTCTTGGCCGCTTTGGGGGTGGCGGTGACTTTGACTTTGGTCTTGGCGGTGAGGGGTTCGGTAAAGGCTAATTCCAGCTCTTCGCCCTCTATGGTTTCCTGGGCGATGATTTTTTCGGCAATATGGATTAGTCTTTTCTTGTTTTCGGTTAGCAGCCGCTTGGCTTCGTCCTGGGCGTGCTGGATGATAGTATAAACCTCCTCGTCAATCTCCTGGGCTACCTTCTCGCTGTAGTCCCTCTGCTCCGTGATTTCGCGCCCTAAGAAGACCATTTCCTCTTTGCGCCCGAAGGTGCGGGGGCCCAGCTTCTGGCTCATCCCGTAGGAGGTCACCATCTTGCGCGCCAGCTTGGTGGCTTCTTCAATGTCGTTCTGGGCGCCGGTGGTCGTTTCTTTAAAGATTAATTTCTCGGAGGTCTGCCCCGCCAGGAGGGTGGCAATCATATCCTCGAACTGGGAGCGGGTCATCAGGTAGCGGTCTTCGGTGGGTAAAAGCCGGGTGTAACCCCCTATCGCCCCCCGCGCCACGATGGAGATTTTATGCACCGGGTCGGCATTGGGCAGCAGCTTGGCCACCAGGGCATGGCCTGCCTCGTGGTAGGCGCTGATTTCCTTTTCCTTGGGGCTTATCCGCCGGCTCTTTCTCTCCGGGCCGGCCAGCACCCGGTCTATAGACTCTTCGAGGTCCTGCATCTCGATGACCTTCTTGCCCCGCCTTGCCGCCAGAATAGCACCTTCGTTGACTAGGTTAGCCAGGTCAGCGCCGCTAAAGCCAGCCGTCTGTTTAGCCAGCACCTCCAGGTCGACTTCATCGGCCAGCGGTTTACCGCTGGAGTGGACCTTGAGAATAGCCGTTCGGCCGTTAATATCAGGGCGGTCCAGAATTACCCTGCGGTCGAAGCGACCGGGGCGGAGCAGGGCGGGGTCAAGTATATCGGGGCGGTTGGTCGCCGCCAGAATAATCACGTTGGTACTAGTGTCGAAGCCGTCCATCTCGACCAGAATCTGGTTGAGGGTCTGCTCCCTTTCGTCGTGACCCCCGCCCAGCCCGGCGCCGCGATGGCGGCCTACGGCGTCAATCTCGTCAATAAAGATAATGCAGGGCGTGTTACGCTTAGCCTGGTCGAAGAGGTCGCGCACCCGGGAGGCGCCGACGCCGACAAACATCTCGACGAATTCGCTGCCGCTGATAGCGAAGAAGGGCACGCCGGCTTCGCCAGCTACCGCCCGAGCCATCAGTGTCTTGCCGGTGCCCGGCGGTCCGATGAGCAGTATCCCCTTGGGGATGCGCGCCCCCAGGCTCTGGAACTTATCCCGCGACTTGAGGAAGTCGACCACTTCGGTCAGCTCCTGTTTGGCCTCCTCCACGCCGGCGATATCATCGAAGGTTACCGTGGGCGTGCTCCCCTGCAACAGCCGTGCCCGGCTGCGCCCGAATTTCATCGCCTGGCTGTTAGCCCCCCGCGCCGAACGGAATAAGAAGAAGATGAGGGCACCGAAAAGGATGAGGGGGATGAAGCCGATGAGCAGACTGCTCCAGTCGAAGCCCGAGGGCTTGACATTGTAGTCTACGCCTTCAAGGTTCAGCCCCAGCTCTTGAAGCTCGACCAGGGTGAGGCTGCCGATGGCGGTTTTTAGCTCCCTGCCGTCGAGGGTGATGATGAGCAACTCTTCGCTGTCCACGGTTATGGCGGCTATCTCGCCGTCCTGCGACATGGCGATGGCTCTATCCAGGCCGATTTCAGTCGGTTTGGACGATGTCGGGAAAAGCTGGTAGAGGAGGACGACCGCTGCCACCAGAATAATGAGGTATATTAAGCTATTGCGCATCCAGTTTGACTTCATCATTAGACTCGTACCCTATATTATAACAGAAGGCAATGTCAATAGGAAAATTGGACTGCTTAGAGGTTATGGTAGGTCTCCTGGAGAAGCAGGGCGTCTTCTTCCAGGCTGGGGCTTTCGCAGATTACCAGGCCCTTTGCCCCGTAGTCCTTGAGCGCCCGTAGTAGCGCAATATAGTTTAAGTCCGATTCTTGCAGGCCCAGGTGTTTTCTCTCCCCCTTTTGGCCGTAGGCGATGCCGGAGACATGGATATGCATGTTGGCTATTGCCTGGTCGCCCAGCCCCCCTTTGATCTGCTCCAGGATAGAGATAAACTCGGGGTAGGAGTTGGACTCCCCACTGCGGGCGTGCCAGTGGGCGAAGTCCATGCAGATGCCGACTCTATCCAGCTCGTTGCACAGCTTGATAATTTCGTCTATGTCGCCGAACTGGCTGGGTTTGCCCATGACCTCGGGCCTGACCCAGACCCTGTTCTCCTCTTTTTTGAGCTGGTTCATGACTTCAGCCAGGGTTTTCTTGACCGCCTGGTAAGCCTTTTCCGGTGGGTCGCCGAGGTAGAAGGCGGCGTGAAAGACGATGCTCTCTGCCCCGCAGGCGGCGCCGATGCGGGCGGTCTGGATGATTCTTTCCTGGCTGGCGGCTACCTTTTCCGGCTCGCGGGCGTTGAGGTTGATGTAGTAGGGGCCGTGAGCCGAGAGCTTGACGCCTTCCTTTTGGGCGGTTTCCGCCACCAGACGGGCACTGATTTCGGCCATCCTGACGCCGTAGACGAACTCAAGCTCCATGCAGCCGAGGCCAAGCTCGGCGATGCGCTTGATGCCGTCTATAGCCGATTGGGTCCTGGCGGTGTGGGGGGTGCCGCCCGTGCCGAAGAGCAGTTTTTCCATTTCACCTCCCTAGACTGGTTAACATAATTATAACATACTCTTGTTTGGGGGGAGTTAAGAGGGGGTTGCAGCCTCCCCACCCCGAGGTTTTTCTTCCCACCCTCCCGCCCTTTAAGGTAAAGAGGGGCTAACGCCCCTCTTAAACACCCCAGAGGGTTGAAAACTCAAAAGGAGCGTCAGCTCCATATATTTGGGGGAGTTGAAGAGGGGGCGCAGGCCCCCCGAAAACAACCCCCAAAATTATGGGAGGACGCGCCGTTTTAGGTTTACACCCCCAGGGGTGTGTTAGAGGGGGGGTTGGCCCCCCGTAACAATAATGGGCGGCGGGGGGGGGGCAAAAACACGGGGGG
>JAUWXS010000153.1 GCA_030616265.1 Dehalococcoidia bacterium | reverse complement strand
TTCGACAACGAATATATAATGGCCAATGTTTTAGGCAAGACCAAAGCCGAAATCAAGCGGTTGTATGAGTGCGGTGCCCTGGGCAAATGGGCTGACGTACCATCACGCCGCCCACCACCCGACTGGGATGGCAAGTCCGGGCTGAGAACACCAATGGATTTATCATCGTCAGGAGGCAAGGTTTCTCCCGCCACCTCCCGCCGGGGAAAGAAAAACAAGGCCCCCAATAAGGAACAAACAGCCTGGTCAGACCGGATAAGGAAGAAGGATGAGCCACAGATTGCGCTCACCAGGCCCGAGGCCCTGGATGATATAACCGTTTTGGACTTGAGCTATAAGAGTTTCGCCGGGTGCTATTGCTCATCAATGTTGGCCGAGTTCGGGGCTGAGGTCTTGCGGATAGAACCCCCGGAGGGCGATTTCATCAGAACCTGCACCCCTTACGGCATGCTTTATAAGGGCGAAGGGCTTAACTATTTGACCGAGGGCAGGAATAAGCATCATATCACCCTGAACCTGCAAGAACCAGAGGGCAGGGAGATACTCAAGGGTCTGGCCGGTAAGGCTGATGTGCTTATTGAGACCTACCGGCCCGGGGTCATGGATGAGTGGGGTATCGGCTATGAGCAGCTAAAAGAGAACAACCCCGGCTTGATATTCGCTTCCATCACTGCCTACGGGCAGTTCGGCCGCTCAAGCCGTAGCCAGATGCCGGACTACGATAATATCGCTCAGGCAAGGTCGGGGGTACAGTCGGCAACGGGAGAGGTTATGCCCGAGGGCAAGAGTTACGATGAATGCCCCTGGGCAGTTCCCACCAAGGCCGGCCCCTGGATAGCCTGGGTACAGCCGGGAACATTTATGGCGGTTGGCATTCTGGCGGCTCTGCACTGGAGAAAAATAACCGGTGAAGGGCAGGCGCTGGATGTGGCTACGGCTGAAGCTTACGCCCGTTTTGACGACTACGCTGCCTTATGGTATCAGGGAACGGGGACTATTAACGAGCGCTTTGGCAGCCTGGATACCGCCGGCTGGCTGTACTGCTTTGCTCCCACCAAGGACGGCGCCGTTTTTCTGGGCGGCTTAAGAATGGAGATGTGGCAGGCATTTGCCGATATGCTGGGAAAATGGGACGAGTGGGATGCCGCCAGCTGGACAACCCTGCAGCTCTTTATGCGCAAAGATGAGCAACTGAAGTGGGCGCCGCGGGTCTTTGCCGAGACGCGCAAATATACCAACGACGAGCTGGTAGCCATGTCGGTAGAATACGCCAAGAATGGCCGTTTAGCCCCCATTACCCCGGTGGTGGCACCAGTCTGTTCTCCTCAGGAGGCGATGGAAGACAGCAACTGGTTGGAGAGAGGGATTTTCACCCCGGTTAAAGACCCGGTTTATGGAGAGCTCGTTGTTGCTCAGGCACAGCACAAGATGACCGAAACACCAATAAGGACAAAGTGGCTCTGCCAACCAGCTGGCTATGATAATGAGAGTATCTATAAAGAATATATGGGCTTTAGTCCGGCCAAGATAAACGAGTTGAAGAAGGCAGGTGTAATCTAGTGGATTTTGGGTTTACCGCGGAGCAGAAGAGCTTTCGGCAGGAGGTTCGTGCTTTTCTGGACGCAGAATTGCCGCCGGGCTGGGTGGGTTATATAGCGCCGACAGACGGTGACTATATAGATAGTGGCGAGGGTGGCTGGCAGGCATTCAAGGAAATGGCCCGTAAACTGGGGGACAAGGGGTGGCTATCTCTGTTCTGGCCTGAGAAATATGGTGGGCAATCCCGGTCCTACGTAGATTACCTTATCTTCTCGGAGGAGATAGCGCGCCGTGGGTCGCCGGGGTATAACCCCGTTGCCGTGAAGATGCTAGCCCCTACCCTCATTGACTACGGTACTGAGGAGCAGAAAGAGAGGCATCTCAAGCCGATTGGCAGGGGGCAGGAGTTCTGGTGCGAGGCTTTTAGCGAACCCGAGGCTGGCTCTGACCTGGCATCCCTGCAAACCAAGGCGGC
>JAUWXS010000155.1 GCA_030616265.1 Dehalococcoidia bacterium | reverse complement strand
CGGCCCAGGGTCTCGATACCCAGGGTGAGCGGGGTAACATCAAGCAGCAGGACGTCCTTTACATCACCCTTAAGCACGCCGGCCTGAATGGCCGCCCCCACCGCCACCACCTCATCGGGGTTGACACCCTTATGCGGCCCTTTACCGAAAAATTGCTTTACCTTCGCAATAACCAGCGGCGTTCTGGTCTGCCCGCCCACCATGACCACCTCGTCAATCTGGGCGGCCGTCTTCTCGGCGTCGGCAAGAGCCTGCTTGCAGGGCTCGATGCTCTTTTCCACCAGGTCGCCGACCAGTTGCTCCAGCTTCGCTCGCGTCAGCGTGATGTTAAGGTGCTTGGGTCCGCTGGCGTCGGCGGTAACGAAGGGCAGGTTGACCTCGGTCTGCTGCACGGTGGATAGCTCGCTTTTAGCTTTTTCGGCGGCTTCCTTTAGTCGCTGCAGGGCCATTTTATCCTGCCTCAGGTCTATCCCCTGGTCTTTTTTAAACTCATCGCAGAGCCAGTCCATAACCCTCTGGTCGAAGTCATCGCCCCCGAGGTGGGTATCGCCGTTGGTCGACTTGACCTGGAAGGTGCCTTCACCCAGCTCCAGGATGGAAATATCAAAGGTACCGCCGCCGAGGTCGTAAACGGCGATGGTCTCGTCCTTCTTCTTATCCAGCCCGTAGGCCAGGGCGGCCGCCGTCGGCTCGTTGACTATCCGGAGCACATTAAGCCCGGCTATCTTGCCGGCGTCTTTAGTCGCCTGACGCTGGCTGTCATTAAAGTAGGCGGGCACGGTGATTACCGCCTCGGTAACCTTCTTGCCGAGGTAGGTCTCGGCGTCCGTCTTCAGTTTCTGCAGAATCATGGCCGAGATTTCGGGTGGGCTGTATTCCTTGTCACCCATCTTCACCCAGGCGTCGCCGTTGGCTGCCTTGGTTATCTTAAAGGGCAGCAGCTTGCGGTCGGACTCCACGGTAGGCTCGTTGAACTTGCGCCCCATCAGGCGCTTGATGCTGGATATAGTATTGTCGGGGTTGGTGATTGCCTGCCGCTTGGCTACCTGCCCCACCAGGCGCTCCCCGGTCTTACTCACGGCCACCACCGACGGCGTTATTCGGCCGCCCTCGGCGTTGGTGATAACCTTGGGCTCTCCCGCCTCCATAACCGCCACCGCCGAAAAGGTAGTGCCTAAATCAATGCCTATAACCTTGCCCATTGTTTATGCCTCCTTTTCTCCGTTGCCCACTACCACCATAGTGGGGCGGATTACTCTGTCGTATAACTTATATCCCTTTTGCAGCTCCTCGATAACGATTCCCTCTTTGCCTTTATCCTGTCTCACCGCCTCGTGGTAGTTGGGGTCGAAGGGCTCGCCCAGCACCTTAATCTGGGAAAGCCCCTGTGCCTCCAGGTTGGCCCAGAGCTTGCGCTCGATGAGCTTGATGCCGTCCACCCAGCTCATCTTGGCCAGGCGGGGCGGGATGGAAACAAAGGCCCGCTCAAAGTCGTCGAGAATCGGCAGCAGGCTGAGCACAATCACGGAGTTGGCCAACTGGACCATCTCTTCTTTTTCCTGCTCGCTGCGCCGTTTGTAGTTTATAAAATCGGCCTGGGCTCGCTGCCAGCCGGCCAGGTTGGCTTCGGCTTTGGCCCTGGCCTCGGCCAGCATTTTCTTCAGCGTCTCTATATCCTCAATATCGCTGAAATCAGGCTCGGCTTTAGCCGTCTTCTCCGGCTTAAGCTCGCTATTATTCTTCTTTTCTTCCACGGGCTCTCGTGGTGTCATTATCTACCTCTCCCCCTGTGCCCCCCTCTCATATCAAGGAGAGGGGGAACTAGTTTTATAAGAGGGGTTTCACCCCTCTTTGACTCCCTATATTTACCCTGTCTGGGGC
>JAUWXS010000046.1 GCA_030616265.1 Dehalococcoidia bacterium | reverse complement strand
AAGAAGCCGTCCTTCTCGTGAAGGACGGCTTCTCGATAGCTATGTCACGGAGAACGGGATTACATCATCCCTTCCATGCCACCCATACCGCCGGGCATTGCCGGCTTATCCTTTTCCGGTATGTCAGCCACCAGAGACTCGGTAATCAAAACCATTACGGCGATACTGGCGGCATTCTCCAGGGCAGACCTTACCACCTTGGTCGGGTCAATAATACCCTTTTCCACCATATCGCCGAATTCATCGGCCTCGGCATCATAGCCGACACCGGCCTTGCTCTTCTTCACCGCGTCGACTATCACCGAGCCGTCCCTACCGGCATTCTCGGCAATCCAGCGAATCGGTTCTTCCACCGCTTTGCGGATAATGTTAACGCCGGTAACTTCATCGGCGCTGGCTTCCACCTTCTTTAGAACCACAGTAGCCCTGAGCAGAGCCACGCCGCCGCCGGGCAGAATGCCCTCTTCCACCGCCGCCCGGGTGGCTGACAGAGCGTCTTCAACGCGGTGCTTTCTCTCTTTAAGCTCAACCTCGGTAGCCGCGCCGACCTTGATTACCCCCACCCCACCGACCAGCTTGGCCTGTCTCTCCTGCAGTTTCTCGCGGTCAAAATCAGAGGTGGTCTCCTCTATTTGAGCCTTAATCTGCTTGATTCTGGCTTTAATATCTTCCTCCGAGCCCTTGCCTTCAACGATAGTGGTGTTGTCCTTATCAGAGGTCACCCGGCGGGCCCGGCCTAAGTCTTCCACAGTAACCGAGTCCAGCTTGCGCCCTACCTCCTCCGAGATTACCTTGCCCCCGGTGAGGATAGCCATATCCTCCAGCATCGCCTTGCGTCGGTCGCCAAAGCCGGGAGCCTTGATGGCCAGAACATTGAGCGTGCCCCGCAGCTTGTTGACCACCAGGGTAGCCAGGGCTTCGCCTTCTATATCCTCGGCGATAATCAGCAGGTTCTTGGATACCTGCAGTATCTTCTCCAGGGCCGGCAGCAGGTCGGATATAGCCGAGATTTTCTTGTCGGTGATGAGAATATAGGGGTCCTCTATCTCCGTCTCCATCTTCTCGGCATTGGTGATAAAGTAGGGGCTGATGTAACCGCGGTCGAACTGCATCCCTTCCACATACTCGGTCTCATACTTTATCCCCTTGGACTCCTCCACGGTGATAACTCCGTCCTTGCCTACCTTCTCCATCACCTCGGCAATCAGGTCGCCGATCTCCTTGTCCTTGGCGGTGATGGTGCCCACCTGAGCAATCTGTTCCTTGCCCTTGACCTCAAACGACACCCGCTTTAGCTCTTCGACGACGGCCATGGTCGCCTTCTCAATGCCCTTTTTGAGGGCTATGGGCTCAGCACCAGCCGCCACGTTCTTAAAGCCTTCAGTGATAATGGCGTGAGCCAGGACGGTAGAGGTGGTGGTGCCATCGCCGCAGGCATCGTTGGTCTTGGTGGCTGCTTCCTTGACCAGCTGAACGCCCATGTTCTCAAAGGGGTCGGGCAGTTCGATATCCTTGGCAATGGTAACCCCGTCATCGATTACAGACGGCGCCCCCCATTTCTTGTCCAGCGCCACACAGTGCCCCTTAGGGCCCAGGGTCACCTTGACCGCGTCAGCTAAGGTGTCTATCCCCTTCTTTATAGCGCGCCTGGCTTCTTCGTCAAATATAATCTGTTTACCCATGTTATCCTCCTTACTTCTTGCTAACCTTCTTGGCTAAAATGTCGCCCTCACGCAGTACCATCAGCTCCTCACCCTCAATCTTGACCTCGGTGCCGCCATATTTAACATAGAGCACCACGTCGCCCACCTTAACATCCATAGCTATCCGCTTGCCATCCTCAGACAGCCGTCCGGGACCAACCGCCAGCACCTTTCCCTCCTGGGGTTTCTCCTTGGCAGTATCGGGGAGGACAATCCCCCCCTTGGTCACCTCTTCGCCCTCAATAGGCCTGACTATGACTCGGTCGCCCAACGGTTGTAGTTTAACCGCCATTCTAATCCTCCTTCATCTGGTTCAATCACTATTTCCTATTTTAGCACTCTCGGGGGGAGAGTGCTAACGCTTTATAATAACCTACCTGAGCCTAAGTATCAACTTAGTATATAGCCTTTTATAGCTAATGTTAGCCGTTTACAAGCACTTAGCTATATCAATTAGCCCTTTATCTCTACGAACTGCTCCTGGCTAACCCAGCTTAAGTCCGGGGAAAACATCCAGGTCCAGGCCGTCTATCTTACCCGCCTGCAGGCGGTAGCAGCCGCAGACGGCAATCATAGCCGCGTTATCGGTGCACAGTATCGGTGGGGGAACGAGGACGGGGAGGGGGGAATTTTCCGCCAACCGCTGCCGCAGCTGCCCGTTGGATGCCACCCCACCCGCCAGCAAGACCTGCTTTGCCCGGCGCTCTTTGGCCACGGCTACCGTTTTGCTAACCAGAACATCGACAACCGCTTCCTGAAAACTGGCGGCACCGTCAGCCGCTGATGAAATCTTGCCGGCCTCCGCCAGGCGCAGCAGCGCCGTCTTAACCCCGCTAAAGCTGAAGTCGCTGCTCCCCTTGAGCCAGGCACGGGGCAGAGGAATAGAAGCTGTACCACCCTTGGCTGCCTGCTCAATGGCCGGACCGCCGGGATAACCCAAGCCCAATATTCGGGCGGCTTTATCAAAGGCTTCACCAGCGGCGTCATCCCTGGTTCGCCCCAGCACCACATAATCCCCGTGTCCCCGCACCAAAACCAGGTCACTATGCCCCCCGGAAACGATAAGGCAGACCACAGGGAATTCAATGCTTTTGTCCCCCAGCCAGTTGGCGTAGAGGTGGCCCTCCAGGTGGTTGACCCCGATAAGAGGCAAATCATGAGCCAGAGCCATCGCCTTAGCCGCATTCACTCCCACCAAAAGTGAGCCAGCCAGGCCCGGTCCAACGGTGACGGCAATGCCCGACAGGTCTTTCCAAGTAATACCAGCCTCAGCCATCGCCTGCTTCAGTACGGGGATAATGGACAGTAGGTGCTGGCGGGAAGCCACCTCAGGGACAACCCCCCCGTAGCGGGCGTGGATTTCCACCTGAGAGGCAATCTGGTTGGAAAGCATTTTTCTGCCATCCTCGACCACCGCCGCCGCCGTCTCATCACAGGAGGTCTCTATAGCTAAGATTTTCATGCCTCTGCATTATAGCATAGCCACTATGTAGCCGAATAATAACGTCTTTCCCTGTCACCCTGAGCGCAGCGAAGGGCCTCTTGAGATTCTTCAGCGCTACGCCCATTCAGAATGACAGGGGAGGCTAAGCGTAAGTTCTCATCCCACCCAACCCAACCTAAAGAGCTCCGCTCCTTAACTTGAGGGCTTCCCCCCACACCTTTTGGGGGAGTTGAAGAGGGGGCTTTGCCCCCTCTGGAAAAGACCTTTGTGGGCGGGCTGGTGTGGGACGAAAAACCTGGGCGGGGTGGGGAGAGAAGTCCATAGAGGTTACACCTCTGATATCCCTTTTTGACACACCCAATAGCCAGTGATATTATGACGAAAAGATGAATAATTGGGTTATACAGCTAAGAGTGGGGTGATAATATATGTCTGGCATTGAAACCCTGTACCTGGTGCTGCTTATTGTCTGCCTCTTCTTATCAGCCTTCTTCTCAGGCTCGGAGACAGCCTTTATCTCCTTGCAGAAGGTAAGGGTACAGCACCTGGTCGATACCAAGGTTAGGGGGGCAAAGCAGGTAGCCAAGTTGATGGAGCGACCGGAGAAGTTTCTATCTACCGTCCTGCTGGGCAACAACCTGGTAAACACCGCCGCCGCTGCCCTAGCTACCTTCCTGGCCATCCGCCTCTGGGGGGCGCAGTGGGGTGTCCTCATTTCTACCATCGTAGTAACCATCGCGCTCTTGATATTCTGTGAGACCACCCCCAAGACCATAGCCACCCGCCATGCTGAAAGGCTATCTCTCGCCCTTGTCAGACCGATAGGGGCACTCTCCTGGCTGCTTACCCCCTTTGTGGTGGCGCTGAGCTGGATTGCCTCCGGGTTTGCCAAGATGTTCGGCGGGACGGCGGTGCCCAGGTCGCTGGCCAGCGAGGAGGAAATCCGAACCATGATATCGGTGGGGCACAAGGAGGGGACGGTGGATGAGGAAGAGGCGGAGATGCTGCACAATGTATTTGAGTTCGGCAATCGCCCGGTGAGGGAGGTCATGGTGCCGCGCACCGAGGTAATATGGGTAACCAAGGGCACCAAAATGGCTGACTTCCTTAAACTTTACGCCCAATCCCCGCTCTCCCGCTTTCCGGTATATGAGGATAACGTGGACAATGTCGTCGGCATCCTTTCGATAAAGGACATCGTTATGGCTCAGGCTAAGGGGGCGTTAGAGGGGAAAGACGTCATTAATGACCTGATTCGCCCGGCTTACTTTGCCCCTGAGACCAAAAGGGTCAGCGAGCTCTTTACCGAGATGAGGGACAAAAACTACCGGATGACGGTGGTGGTCGACGAGTTCGGCGGCACGGCTGGTGTCGTCTCTTTAAGCGGGCTAATGGAGGAAATCGTCGGTCCGGTGGGCGATGAGCTGGCGTCGATAGAGAAGGAATATGAGAGCATTGACGAGTATACCTTCCAGGTTGATGGCGGGATGCGGGTGGAAGAAGCCAATGAAGAGATGGGCTTAGGCCTCCCCGAGGGCGAAGACTACGAGACGGTAGCCGGCTTTGTCCTTGACCTCCTGGGGCACATACCCAGAGAGGGTGAGCGGCTGAAGTACAAGAGGCTGAAGATAGTTATCACCGAGATGCGGGGGATGAAAATAGAGAAGATACGATTGACCAAGGAAAAACATGCAGCTACTGCGGATTAGGTTCAGCCGAGGAGAAGAGATAAAGTTCATTTCCCATCTGGATATAATGCGCCTCTGGCAAAGAGCCCTCCACCGCGCCGAAATACCGCTAGCCTACACCGAGGGCTTTAGCCCCCACCCCCGCATATCGCTGGCGGCGCCCCTGGCGGTGGGGGTAACCAGCCAGGCCGAGCTAATGGATGTCTTCTGCAGCCAATGGGTCTCCCCCCATTTCTTAAGCAACGCCCTAAGCCAGCAACTGCCGGCGGGGATTGAAATACAGCAGGTCTATTCGGTAGCCCCGACCATGCCCTCGCTGCAATCACAGGTAAGCCAGGCTGAATACGAGGTTGAACTGGAAACGGAAAAGGACCAGCCGGGAGTAAAGGCGGCGTTGGCCTCGTTGCTATCTTTAGAGCAATTGCCCTGGCACCACGAAAGGGACACCGGCACCCGCAACTACGACCTGAGGGCTTTGATTGACGACCTCTGGCTTATTGATTGGCGCCGTAGCTCCTCCCGCATAGGCATGAGGCTGCGCTGTGACAGCAGTGGCTCGGGAAGACCGGAGCAGGTGGCGGCGGCCCTGGGCTTTAGCCACCCCACCTCCATCCGCCGCACCAAACTGCTGCTGAAAACGGGCTAAAGGGATTAGGCACATGAAGGGAGAAAACCAGCCGTCACCACTGGAACAGCCGGTGCTGGGCTTTATCCAAGAGCACCAGCTGGTATCAGACGGCGAGAAGCTGGTGGTGGCGGTATCGGGGGGGGCGGACTCGGTGTGCCTGCTCCATATTCTGGTCAAGCTGCAGAAAGAGCTGAAAGTAAAGCTGCACATAGCTCACCTCAACCACCAGCTGCGGGGGGCTGAGTCCGAGGCCGATGCCAACTATGTTGCCGATTTAGCCCGCCAGCTCGGTATTCCAGCCACTATCGAGAAACGGGATGTGAAGGGCTACCAAGCCCGAGAGCGTCTGTCGCCGGAAGAAGCCGCTCGCGAGGTAAGATACAGCTTCCTGGC
>JAUWXS010000098.1 GCA_030616265.1 Dehalococcoidia bacterium | reverse complement strand
GAAACCTTTACCCTTGGGGATACCGCTGCCGACATCAAAGATTAGCTGGCGCAGGGTGGTGCCCATGGGCACCTCGGCCAGCCCGGTGTTGACCACCTTGCCCGCCAGGGCAAAAACGGCCGTCCCCTTACTATTTTGAGTGCCGACGCCGGCAAAGCGCCCCGCCCCCTCCCCGATTATGTGGGGAATAAAAGCCAGCGTCTTAACATTATTGATAAGGGTGGGCTTGCCATAGAGACCGCTGATGGCGGGGTAGGGGGGGCGGTGACAGGGGGTGCCCGCCTCACCTTCCAGCGAGGCGATAAGGGCGCTCTCCTCACCGCAGACGAAGGCGCCTGAGCCCTGAAAAAGTCTTATATCAAAGCTAAAGTCGCTGCCTAGGATATTCTTGCCCAGCAGCTTTAGCTTTCGCGCCTGACGGAGGGCAAGCCGGGTTCGGCGCACCGCCAGGGGATACTCGGCACGGACATAGATATAGCCATAGCCAGCGCCGACAGCGTAGCCGGCAATGAGCATGCCCTCAATTACTGAGTGTGGGTCGCTCTCCAGGATAGCCCGGTCCATAAAGGCGCCCGGGTCGCCCTCGTCGCCGTTACAGACTATGTATTTGGGCTTGCCCGGGGCATCACGGCAGACTGCCCACTTCTCGCCGGCGGGAAAGCCAGCCCCACCCCGGCCCCTCAGCCCCGACTTTTTGACTTCAGCTATAACCTCTTCTGGCTTTAGCCCAAGCGCCCTATCAAAAGCCGAATAGCCGCCGTTAGCGATGTAATGCTCTATCTCTTCGGGGTCTATATATCCGCAGTTTTTGAGGATGACCTTTTGCTCAAACTCGGCGCGGGGGAAATCGGCCAGGCTGGGGACAAGCTCGTTTTCTCCCAGGGCACCAAGGACGAATTCCAGGCAGGGGTCATCGCCCAGGATAAACTCCCTGACCAGCCTCCGGGCGATTACCGGGTTGACCTGCCGGTAGACGATGGGAGGGTAGCCCGGCTTGCTGATGACAACTATCGGCTCGGCGTAGCAGTGCCCCATACAGCCGACTTCAAACACGGGGCAGTCAAGGTTATGCTTTTTGAGCTCATTTCTTATTGCCCGCAGCACTTCCAGAGCGCCGGCGGCGCGGCCGCAGGTAGCGGCACCCACCATGATGACCGCTTTTGCACCCTGGAGCTCCTGCCAGTGTATTTCAGCCTGGCGCTTTATCACTCCGAAAGTTGAGTCCACCTTTTGCTGCCCGGTTACTTTCACCGTTTCTCTTTTTCCAGCTTAAACGAGAGCAGGATTCCATCCACCTTGGTCGGTTCAACCTGACCCTGTGGCTTATCATCAACCACCGTTACCGGCGCCAGAACACAGCAGCCGACGCAGGCGACGGTATCCAGGTCAAACTCCCGGTCAGAGGTGGCCTGCCCCCGGTCGATATGCAGCCTCCGCTTCCAGGCATCCAGCGTGATGTAACCACCCTTCATATGGCAGGCGGTGCCCAAACATACCCTTATTGAGTGTTTTCCCGGAGGGTTGAGCCGGAACTGGTTGTAAAAGGTGACCACGCCATAGACGTCTATCTCGGGGATATCAAGAAAGCGGGCAATCTCGGCCATGGCTTGCCGGGGAAGATAGCCAAGCCTGCCCTGGACCTTCTGCAGGATGGGGATAAGATTGCCCCTCTTTCGGCCAAAGCGGTTTAGAATCCGCCTGGCCTCTTGTTTGACCTTGCCCTGTTCCTTCATCGTGTTGAATTATATGATAGTGAGCCTATCGGCGCAACAGGACAAAGAAAAAGGGGGCTGAGTTTTAAGGCCCAGCCCCCTTTATTTTATTATATTATAACGATACCTGGGGTAACTCCGCCTGCGCCTTCCTTACTTCTTCCTCGGGATAGGCGTAATCAGTCAGCTTGCCCGAGAGATAGGCGTCGTAGGCAGCCAGGTCAAAGTGCCCGTGACCGCTATGGGCGATGAGGATGGTCTTGGCTTCACCGGATTGCTTGCACTTAAGGGCTTCATCAATAGCCACCTTAAGGTCGTGGCAGGGCTCAGGGCCAGTAATAATGCCCTCGGTGCGGGCAAATTGCACCCCGGCCTCAAAGACCTTGGTCTGCGGCACCGCCTGGGCTTCAATGAAGCCCAGCTTATGGAGGTGGCAGATGATGGGTGCCATGCCGTGGTAGCGCAGTCCACCGGCGTGAATCGGGGGCGGAATAAAACCATGCCCCAGGGTATACATCTTGACGATAGGGCCAAGACCGACGGCGTCGCCGTAGTCAAAAGCATACAGCCCCTTGGTCACGGTGGGACAGCTTTCCGGCTCAACGCAGATGATGCGCGTATCTTTCTTCTTGCCGCTGAACTTATCCCGCATCCAGGGCAGGAACTGCCCGGCGAAGTTGGAGCCGCCGCCGATACAGCCGACAATGATATCGGGGTAGGCATCGGCCATCTCCATCTGCTTGCGGGTCTCCTCGCCGACGATGGTCTGGTGAAGCAGAACGTGGTTAACCACACTGCCCAGTGAGTAGTGGGTATCCTCCCGACTGACGGCATCCTCCACCGCCTCGCTGATAGCCAGACCAAGACTGCCGGGGCAATCAGGCCACTTAGCCAGCATATCCCGCCCCACCTTGGTATCCGGGCTGGGGCTGGGAACGCACTTTGCCCCCCATAGCTCCATGGCAATGCGCCGGTAGGGCTTCTGGTCATAGCTAATCCTGACCATATAGACCTTAATTTCTATATCAAACAGTGCGCCGGCGAAGGCCAGGGCGCTGCCCCACTGCCCGGCGCCGGTCTCGGTGGCTATACGCTTGATGCCCTCCTTTTTGTTATAGTAGGCCTGGGCGACGGCGGTATTGGGCTTATGGCTACCCGCCTGGTTGGTCCCCTCGTATTTATAGAAAATCTTGGCGGGCGTATCCAGGGCTTTCTCCAACCGATACGCCCGGTGCAGCACCGTCGGCCGCCAGGTGCGGTAAATCTCCAGCACCTCATCGGGTATTTCAATATAGCGGTCAGTGGTATTTACCTCCTGCAGGATACACTCCATAGGAAACAAAGCGTGCATGAACTCCGGGGTCGCCGGCTCTTTAGTCATCGGGTTCAAAATTGGCGGCAGCGGCTCGGGCAAATCGGTCTGGACGTTATACCAGTGGGTCGGCATGTCCTTCTGGTCGAGAAAATACATTGCTCTTTCCATTTTGTCCTCCTTTTAGTTTAAAAGTAAACTTAGCTGCTCCTTAATTAAAAAACCCCCCGCCTTAAAGGGGCGAGAGGGTTACTCGCGGTGCCACCCTTCTTGGTCCTTCAGCCACGAAGGACCATCTCTTTGCGGTACGGAGGATTTTACTCCGATACCCTGGGGCTGATAACGCTCCCCCGGCGACAAAGCCTACTT
>JAUWXS010000035.1 GCA_030616265.1 Dehalococcoidia bacterium | reverse complement strand
CGCCCCCAAGGTCGGGCCGATGTCCACGCCGTAGAAGGTGACGGCAACAGCGGTTATACCGAGGGCTAAAATAATACCGCCGATAATGGCGATTACCAGTCTAACCGCCCTTTCGACCCTTTCCCTTTGCTCTTCTAGCTGCTCGGGCACCAGCTTTTCTACAATCCAGGGTGTACAGCGCCTTAATAAGAAGAAAAGGACGACGCCGACAGCAACGGCGACTAATATCCAGACTCCCTTATCCGTAAACTGTTCCCACATGGCAACCCCCTTCCTCACTCAAAAAAGCTGGTTATATTATACCATTAGTTTAGCGTTATGAGAACGCTGGACTCAAATCGGGCTAAAACTATATAATATATATATTGGTTAATAATAATTGGGGGTGAGTTATGCTCGAAAAACTTTCAACGGAAACCATTGAAGCTATCTTTGACGCCCTGCCGGTAGATATAAGCTTCGTCGATAAAGACGATACCGTCTGCTATTACAGCCGTCATGATGACCGCATATTCCGCAGGACGCCGGCTATTATCGGTAAGAAGGTGCAGAACTGCCATCCCCAGCAGAGCATTCATAAGGTAAACGAGGTCGTAGCCGACCTGAAATCGGGTAAGAGAAAGGTCGCCGAATTCTGGATTGACCTGAAAGGGCGCAAGATATATATCAGGTATTTCCCGGTCAAGGATAAGGCGGGCAACTATATCGGCGTGGTGGAGGTCAGCCAGGACATCACCGACATTCAGAAAATCAAGGGGGAAAAGAGGTTATTGGAATGAGGGGTGAAGATAAAAAGAGCCGGGTCGAGCTGGCGGTTAGCGGCTTCGAAAAGGACTTCAATTGTTGCCAGGCGGTGCTTTCCACTTACGGTCCCCGGTTCGGCCTGGAGCGCGAGCTGGCGCTCAGGCTCGCCAGCGGCCTGGGGGGAGGCATCGGCTACCAGGGCGATACCTGCGGGGCGGTGACCAGTGCTCTCATGGTCATCGGGCTGAAGCACGGCGGAGCGGTAGCCGGAGACGAAGAGTCCCAGGAGCAAACCTTTAGCCTGATAAGCCGCTTTCTGGAGGGGTTCAAGGCTCGTCACGGCTCGATTCTGTGCCGCGAGCTGCTCGATTACGATATAAGCACTCCCGAAGGGTTGCAGGCCGCCAGGGACAAGGGGCTGTTCGAAAAGCGGTGCCCCAACTACGTCAGGGCCTCGGCCGAGATTCTGGAAAAGCTATTATAACTGAACCCTTCCCCTCCGCCCCGTCTCCATCAGGAATAAAGCGGGTATTATGGCGGCGGCGATAAGCAGCATAGAGACCAGGAAGCCGGCGGAGTAGGCTTGTGATGTGCCCGCGGCCATGATTGGTGATATTACAAAGAGCGGTATAACAAAGCCCCCTAGAGCCAGTGAGGATAAAATCAATCCGGTGGCACCGCCCACATGCTCATGGCCGATTTCGGGGAGCTCCAGCGGCAGGGTCAACACTATAGGCGGTAGACTGCCCACGCCGATACCGCCCAGGAAAACTAGGACCCAGGTCGCCGGACTCGGGGCCAGGTACCAGGCAAAGAAGAGGCATACTGGAATAGTAATTACGGCGGCATAAATGAAGGGCTTTCTAAGCCCTATCCTATCAGAGAGGGCGGGAATCAGGAGATTGCCTAAAATCCCACCCCCGGTAAGAAGTGCCGTTATTGCCCCGGCCGTTGCCGGGCTGATATTGTGGATGATCTCCAGTGCTTCCGGAAAGTTGCCCGAAAATGAAGTAAATGTCCCCATAAACAGGAAATACACCACGCAGGTCAACAAAATGTTCCGGCTCCTCAGTCCCCTTTTGATGCCCGAGATCATGGGTGGCATTTTTATCTTGACTCCTTTGGGGGCATTCCTGGCCAATAAAGCCCACAAAAAAGCGGCTACCAGCGTTGTTATGCCGACATAAGTGAAAGCCGCCTGCCAGTCTCGGAAAAGGGGGGCGGTAAGCAGCCCGAGACTCAGCCCGATGCCGATAGCCATCGTGTAAATGCCGGCAGCGAACCCGGCCTGTCTCGGCGGGAACCAGATAGCGACTAGCTTAGGCAGGTTGGGCATTACCCCGTAAACGGCTATACCCATAAAACACATCAGGACAAACATTACCTCAAAGCTGGGGGCGAAGGCTCTGGCCAGCCCGGCGGCTCCGCCTAGAAATACGGATATGGTTACTACCAACCTGATTCCATAGCGGTCGGCGGCCGCTCCCGCGGTAATAGCACTCCAGATGCCCATCAGGACCGGTGCGGTGAATATCAGGGTGTACTGCATATGGGTTAAGCCCAGTTCAGGGGACAGGCGGGAGGCTAGTGACGGTATCAAAAACCAGGACCAGTACAGGCATAACAAAGTTAGCCAGGCTATTCCCAGAATAACCCAACGATATCTAGGGTATCTCTCTGCTTCGGTGCTCACGCCCACGTGTTCACCTCTCTTTAATTAAAAGGGAATCCTGTTGAGGATATATTAGAGGGAAGATGATTGTCAATTTTTATGGTATTTTTACCTCGACAGGCTCGGCGTGTTTAGCCTATAGCCCTCCCCACCCCCCGGAAAGACATCTTTTAGCCTCAGTGTCCTCCCCGTCTGGATGGCGGTAAAGCCGTACTTCTTGCGGATGCGGTCGATGGCTTTATTCAGTTGCTCCTGCCTCTGAGCGGAGCCGTCCATCATATTCAGCTGCCTGCCCGCCTCCACCAGCTCCGAAACCCCGATACCGATGAGGCGCACCGCCCGTTTTTCCCCGGCTAGCGCTTTAGTCAGCAGTCTTACCCCGGTCTCAAAGATAGTCTGGTCGCTGTCGGCGCTCTGGCTCAGGGTCTGGCGGCGGGTGATGGTGCTGAAATCGCCGTATCTCAGCTTCAATGTTACGCACCTCGCCCGCTTATTCTTCTGGCGCAGGTCAGCCCCCACCCTCTCCCCCAGGTAGCGCAGGGTGGCCTTGAGCAGGGCGTGGTCTTTAGTATCCTGGCCGAAGGTGGTCTCACGGCTGGTGGACTTGGCTGCGGCGGGGGGCTCAATCTCCCTATCATCAATGCCGCTGGCGAAGCGGTGTAGAACCTCACCAGACGCACCGAAATGGCTTTTGAGGGCTTTTAAGGGCATGATAGATAGTTTGCCTATAGTGTCAATACTAAGGCTCTTTAATTTGTGCCCTGTTTTTTTGCCTATTCCCGGCAGACGGGCGATAGGTAACGGCGCTAGAAAGGCACGTTCTTTACCCGCCGCCACCTCCAGCAGCCCGTCGGGCTTGGATAGCTCGGAGGCGACCTTGGCTATAACCTTGCCGCTGGCGATGCCGATTGAGGCGGTAATCCCCAGCTCAGCTTTAACCCGCTGCTTTATCTTGACCGCCATCTGCTTGACCGAGCCGTGGAGGGACTCAAAACCGGTGGCGTCCAGGTAGGCTTCGTCAAGGCCCATCGGCTCAAGGTAGGGGGAAAAGTCGGCTAGGATAGCCATAAACTTCTGCGAGGCGTCGCGGTATTTGGGAAAGCTCCCCTGGATAAAGATAGCCTGCGGGCAGAGTCGGCTGGCGGTGACCAGGGGCATACCCGAGTGCAGCCCGAAAGCCCGCGCTTCGTAAGAGGCGGCGGCCACCACCCCCCGCCCCTGGGGCCTCCCGCCGACGACTACCGGCTTGCCCTTAAGCTGGGGGTTTTCTACCTGCTCCACCGCGACGAAGAAGGCGTCGAGATCGATATGCATAATGCGGCGAGACATATACTCTTATTATACCGCAACAAGCCGATATATGGCTTATTCAGGCGGCGGCATGTTCTGCATCCAGTAGGGATAGAGAGGCACGGGCTGGCTCATTTCGTCGAGCCGACTCACTTCTTCGGCGCTCATTTCCCAATCGGTTGTTTTCAGGTTATCGGCAAGCTGTTCTGGCGTCCGCGCGCCGATGATGACTGAACTAACTCCCTCTTTGCCGAGCAGGTAGTTAAGCGCTGCCTGGGCAACGGTGGCGTTATGCGCCCTGGCGATTCGGTCCAGCTCCTCGACAATATCGAATCCCTTTTCCTCATCGAGTTGCAGGAATCTCGGCTGCGGCCCACTGAGGCGGGTGCCCTTGGGTTGAGGCTTTCCACGACGGTATTTGCCACTGAGGAAGCCGCCGCTCAAGGGGCTCCAGACCAGTATGCCCAGCCCCTGGTCCAGGCACAGCGGCACCATCTCGTTTTCCAGTTCGCGCGCCAGCAGCGAATAGAGGGCTTGCAGCGTGACGAACCTTTCCCAGACGCGCTTATCGGAGATGGCCAGCGCTTTCATCAACTGCCAGCCCGAATAATTGGAGCAGCCGATATAGCGCACCTTCCCCTGGCGCACCAGGTCGTCCAGAGCCCGCATGGTCTCCTCCAGCGGTGTGTCGGGGTCGAAATTGTGGACCTGGTAGAGGTCGATATAGTCCGTGCCCAGTCTCTTCAGGCTGGTGTGGCATGCCTCGATGATATGATGGCGGGAAAGTCCGACATCGTTGGGCCCGGGGCCCATTTTGCCGCGGACCTTGGTGGCCAGAATGATGCTCTGGCGCCGGTTGCCCAGCGCCTTGCCGAGTAGCTCCTCCGATAGCCCCTCGGAATAGACATCGGCGGTGTCGAAGAAGTTTATCCCTGCCTCCAGGGCCATATCCACCAGGGTATTAGCTTCCTTCTGCCCGAGCCCCCCGATGTTCTTGAAGAAGCTCCGATCGCCAAAAGTCATCGTCCCCAAGCATAGCTCGGAGACCTTGACGCCGGTTTCGCCCAGAAAACGCATTTCCACTTTTTTGCCCTCCTTTGTGTCCGATTATAAATCCCCTCAACTGCCCCTTGAAATAAAGGCTTTGACCCGCCGCTCGAAGACCACCCTCTCTAGGAGCACTCGGCGCTGGCACTTAAGGCATTTAATGCCGATATCCGCCCCCAGCCTCACCACCCGCCACTGTTCGCTGCCGCAGGGGTGCTTCTTCTTGAGGCAGACCACATCGCCCAGATTTATCTCCATAACCATGTAACACCAGCGTTAGTGTAATGAATAATTACGGCTTCATCGCTTCCGGGTGGCGGCGAGGTGTTTAATCTCGTCTCTCAGTGGTAGGGCGACCTGCCGGGCGGCCTGAGCGAAATCCCGCCCCTTGGAGGCGTAGATGATCTGCCGCGACGAGCTGAAAATCGCCCCCCGCCCCCAGCTATCGACCCCGTTACGAACGGCCGAAGCCAGGTCTCCCCCCTGAGCCCCGATGCCGGGTATCAGCAGCAACATCTTGGGGTGATGGTGCCTTATCAGCTTCAGCTCCTTGGGATGGGTGGCGCCCACCACCAGCCCGATATTACTGCCCTTGCCCTTCTTGTTCCACTGGGCGGCTTTGAGGGCGACTATCTCGAAGAGGGGCACCTGCTTGCCGTTCAGGACGAAGGGCAGGCTCTGGAAGTCGGCGGCGCCGGGGTTCGAGGTGCGGCAGAGGACAAATACCCCCTTCTCCCAGTAGTTGATGAAGGGCTCTATGGAGTCGAAGCCCATGTAGGGGCTAACGGTGACGGCGTCGAAGCCGTGGATGGAAAACATGGCTTTGGCGTAGGCTTTGGCTGTGTTGCCGACATCGCCCCGCTTGCAATCGCCGATTATCGGGATGTTTTTGGGTATGGCCCTGATGGTGCGCTTCAGGCTTTCCATACCCTTGTCCAGTACTTCGTAAAAGGCGAGGTTGAGCTTGTAGGCGCAGACCAGGTCGGCGGTAGCATCGATAATGGCTTTGTTGAATTTGGAAACACTCATCCCCTTCCGCATAAGCTCAGGGTCGGGGTCGAGGCCGATGCAGAGCAGGCTCTGGTTCATCTTCATGGCATTCTTCAATTTTTCGTTGAAATTCACCGCGCACCCCCTGAGTTGATAATACCAACCACGGTGAGCCAGGTCAAGAGTCAGTTTGTTGCCCCTTGGCGGCAATGATATAATTAGCTCCAATGAATTACCAGCAAGCCATAGACTATATCAACAGCTACACCGACTACGAAAAGATAGGCATGCCCCACGACCCCGCCTTCTACGACCTGCGTCGTGTCGATGAGCTGCTGTCTCTTTTGGGCGACCCCCACCGAAAAGCCGGCTCGGTGCACATCACCGGCACCAACGGCAAGGGCAGCGTGGCCGTTATGCTGGCTTCAGCCCTCACCGCCGGCGGCTATAGCACCGGGCTTTACACCTCCCCCCACTTCCACACCTGGCGGGAGAGAGTCCAGGTTGACGGCGGGCTAATCTCCGAAGCCGAGCTGGCACAGCTGGTCACCCAGCTCAGGCCCCAGGTGGAGGCGGTCAATGAGAAAGCTACCTACGGCGAGCTGACCACCTTCGAGTTCCTGACGGCGCTGGCTTTGGCTTACTTCGGGCAAAAAGGGGTAAAATTTCAGGTGCTGGAGGTGGGGTTGGGGGGCAAGTTCGACGCCACCAGCGTCATTAAGCCCGAGGTCTGTATTATCACCCCCATCAGCTTTGACCATACCGATGTGCGTGGCGATAGCTTAGCGGAGATTGCCGCCGAGAAGTGCGGCATTATCAAGCCCGAAAGCATGGTGGTGACCTCCCCCCAGCCCCCCGAAGCGGCCGAAGTAATCAAAAAGGTCTGCGGGG
>JAUWXS010000121.1 GCA_030616265.1 Dehalococcoidia bacterium | reverse complement strand
AAGTATAATCACTTAATCAAACCGCTTAATATCCAGAAGGGTCCCAAGACTACCGAGCTGACCTGGATGAGGGGCGATCAGCTTGAGGGGTTCGACCTGCACTTTGCCGTGGGGCTCTGCTCCGAGACCGGCCCCTGGTACCCGGGAAAAGGAGCCCATACGCACCCCTACAATAAATGCATGATTTTCTTAGGCCACGACACCAAGCATCTGGGTTATCTGGGAGCGGAAATCGAGATAGCGCTGGGCAAGGAAGGGGAAAAACACACCTTTGATGTTCCCACCGTGGTCACGGTGCCCCGGGGGCTACCTCACCTACCACCGGTGGTTAAAAAAGTCGATAAGCCCTTCGGCTTTATCATCTATAACCTCGCCCCCCAGCACGAGGTTGCCTGGGTAGACTAATTGTCTTTACCCCTCTTTATGCCCCGTGCTTTCAATGTTAGCCATTACCGCAGCATCTGTTTTAGGCATGGAGATATGCTTTAAGACCATAGGCACCGAGATAAGGATAGGCATAATGACCAGCAGTATCAGGCTGCCGGTAAACAAATTGAGCAGAGCCAGAAAACAGAGCAGGACGCCGGTGGACTTTCCCGTCTTGCGGATAATGATGAGGGCTATGCTTCCTACGGCTATGGCGACGAGAAGCTGCCAGAGCATCAGCGAAGCCAGCACCCCGCAGGTAGCAAGCGCCCCCTTCCCCCCCTTAAACTGGAGGAAGATTGACCAGTTATGCCCCACTACCACGGCCAGCCCGGCCAGAAGCACCACCGGCAGAGGGAGCCCGAGTCTTTGGGCAATCAGCACCGCCGCCACCCCCTTGCCCACATCCATAATGGCAACAATGATACTCCCAGCAATGCCCACACGGCGGTAGATCGCCGCCGCCCCCAGTCGGCCGTCGCCGGCCTCTCTTATATCCAACCCCTTCAGCCATCGCCCTACGATGTAGGCGGAAGGAATAGAGCCGAGCAGATAGGCTACGCCAATCGCCAGAAAAGCTAAGAAAACCTCACCGACCATAGCTAAATTATGGGGCAACAGATAGGCGGGTGTCAACCTTAAGCTATGGTATAATACTGGCGTCAGAGGTGGAAAATTCCCCATGAAAATCGTTGCAACCATCGCCGAGCTGAGAAGCCTGAGACCAAAGCTCGCCGGGCCGGTCGGCTTTGTCCCCACCATGGGCTACCTCCACGAGGGGCACCTGGTATTAGTCCGGCAGGCCCGAGCCGAAAACCCCTCGCTGGTGGTCAGCATCTTCGTTAACCCCACCCAGTTCGGCCCCCACGAGGACTTTAAGCAATACCCCCGCGACCCCGAGCGCGACCTGGCGTTATTGGAGAAAGAGGGGGCTGACGTAGTGTTTATACCCTCGGCGGAAGAGATATACCCCCCCGATTTCAATAGCTGGGTGGAGGTGGGCAAGCTCGCCGAGCGCCTGGAGGGTGCTGCCCGCCCCGGTCACTTTAGAGGGGTAGCCACCGTCGTCGCCAGGCTCTTTAATATCGTCCAGCCCGACAAAGCCTACTTCGGGCAGAAGGACGCCCAGCAGTTGATAGTTATTAAGAAGATGGCAGCCGACCTTGGTATGGACCTGGAGGTCATTGCCGTGCCCACGGTGCGCGAGCCTGACGGCCTGGCTATGAGCAGCCGCAACACCTATCTCAATGATGAGGAAAGAAAACAGGCAGTGGTTTTGTATCAGGCGCTTAACTTAGCACAGAAGCTCTATGCCGGTGGCGAGAAGGACGCCAAAGCCATTCTCAGGCAAATGACCGCCCTCATTCAGCAGCAGCCCCTGGCCGACATTGAATACATCTCCATCGCCGACGCCGAGACTTTAGAAGAACTGGATACAGTAAGACCTCCGGCGCTGGTTTCAATGGCGGTGAGGTTCGGCAAGACCCGTCTGATTGATAATGTGGTGGTATAATAAGACAGGGCACTAGGCTAAAAAGGAATAGCTATGCCTAATGTATTTTGGGCAGCATTCGCGGGTGCTGCAGCAGCAGGACTAATAACGCTAATCGCTGTACTAACAGCAGAATGGTTTAGATGGTTCCTTGACCGCCCACTAGTTAAAGTGGAAATGACCTTGGGGTTTAGGATAACTCCTGATGGTTCGGGGTATAACCGTCGACAGGTATTCTTGGCAGCAAGCAACCCCCATACTAAGCCTGTGACGTTATCTGCTTTCGGACTCAGTTTCAAACGCTACAAATGGGGCACTCTACATGTAAACCCACAGATAGGCTATGAATTCCCCTATCAACTGGACGGTGGTAAATCACTTCGCCAGTGGTCACTTATGGAAGACCTACTTAAAACCTTAAAGAAAGACGGAAGAACTCCAAGAGACCTAAAGTGGGCATGGTTTAGAGCATCATCGGGCAAGTTATACCGAGGCAAGATTAAGAAATGGGTTATTGAAGAACTTGAAAAGGAATTTCAAAAAATGAATAAGAGAAGGTGAACCATGCCAACGGCAAAAGGTACGGAACTGAAATCCAACCAAGACAAAGTGAAGGGTATATTCAGCTGGCACTTAGTGGTCTGGCCTGCCTTAACCTGGGTTATCCTTAGTGGCATTTGCTACTGGCTGGATAAACGAGACCCAGCCCTGGAAGCGGGATATGGTTGGCCTCGCAAATATGAGCCTATACCCGGTAATCCCCTTGAGTGGGCGCCAGAAGCTTGGGCGATTATAGCCGCAGGCATACTATACATAATTGGTGTTTGGATTATGTACCACCACGCCAAGCGTTACAACCGCAATGCAGTGCGTTGGACAACAGCAGCTATCGTATTCTCTCCGGTTTTGGCTTGGATAGTCTACGGTTTGAGTTGGCGCAAAAGCCTGTAAGAATTTTACCCCCACCCCCCTACCCCGCTATTCCATACCCCCTTTAGTAGGAG
>JAUWXS010000052.1 GCA_030616265.1 Dehalococcoidia bacterium | reverse complement strand
GTAAAAGACGGGGTGATATCGCCGGGGGGAGTCGGCTTTGATATTAACTGCGGGGTCAGGCTGGTGCGGACCAATCTTACCGAGGAAGAGGTAAGGCCCAAGATTGAGCAGCTGGTTAATGAGCTTTTCGCTAACATCCCTTGCGGGCTGGGTTCGGAAGGCAAGATAAGGACCAGCGAGAAAGAATTGGACGAGGTTATGACCAAGGGTAGCCGCTGGGCGTTGGAGAAGGGCTATGGTTTGCCTGAGGATATTATCGCCACCGAAGAATCAGGCTGTATGAAAGAGGCTAGGGCCGATAAGGTCAGCGCTAAGGCTAAGAAGCGGGGCATCCCGCAGTTGGGGACACTGGGCTCGGGCAACCACTTTCTGGAGGTGGCGGTAGTGGATGAGCTTTATGACCGGGATGCCGCCAGGGTGATGGGCATTGATGACCTGGGGCAGGTGCTGGTCCTGATACATACCGGTTCCCGGGGTTTCGGCCACCAGATATGCTCCGACTATGTAGAGTTGCTGGGGCAGGCGGTGAAAAAATACGGTATAAACCTGCCCGACCGCCAGCTTGCCTGTGCCCCGATAGATTCACCGGAGGGGCAGGACTACCTGGCGGCAATGTCCTGCGCCGCTAACTATGCCTGGACCAACCGCCAGTTTATCCTGCACTGGGCCAGAGAGTCTTTTGCCAAGGTCTTCGGCAAGAGTCAGGCAGAGCTGGGCATGAGGCAGATCTACGATGTCTGCCATAACATCGCCAAGATAGAGAAATATAATATTGAAGGCAAGCCAGAGAAGCTTTGCGTTCACCGCAAGGGGGCAACCCGGGCTTTTCCCGCCGGCCACCCCGATGTCCCTGACGCCTATCGGGCTATAGGCCAGCCGGTGCTTATTCCCGGGGATATGGGGCGCTACTCCTATGTCGCCCTGGGTACCGAGGCGGCCATGGCCGAGACCTTCGGCTCCACCTGTCATGGCGCGGGCAGATTGAAATCGCGGGGAGCCGCCAAGCGCAGCCTGCGGGGGACTGATGTCGCCCGCTCGCTGGCCGCTAAAGGCATTACGGTTAAGGCGAGAAGTATGGCTTCACTGGCCGAGGAGGCGCCGCAGGCTTACAAGGACGTAAGCGAGGTGGTTGAAATAACCCATAAGGCGGGCATCTCGCGCAAGGTGGCAAGAACCAAACCTATAGGGGTAATTAAAGGATAGAGGATTAAAGGATAAAAGAATGTATTTTAAGAATATCGTTGACGCTTTGGGGCACACCCCCCTGATTGAGCTGAACCAGACGAGTCCCAGCAAGAAGGTAAAAATCCTGGTTAAGCTGGAAGGGCAGAACCCCGGCGGAAGTGCCAGCATCAAGGACCGGGTGGCAAAGTACATGATAGAAAAGGCGGAGCAGAGCGGTGAGCTTACCAAAGATAAAACTATCATTGAAGCCACCAGCGGCAATACCGGCATCGCTCTGGCCTGGCTGGGGCGCCAGAAGGGCTATAAGGTCACCATTGTCATGCCCGATAACATGAGCCAGGAGAGGCGGCAACTACTTAGAATTAATGGCGTCGAGCTTATCTTGACCAAGGGGGCTCTGGGGATGTGGGCGGCGATCAACAAAGCAAGGGAAATGGCGGCTCAAGACAAGAAATATTTTATACCCGACCAGTTCTCCAATCCGGCCAACCCGCTGGCTCACTACGAGACTACCGCCGTCGAGATAATAGACGACTTTCCCTATGACAAGATTGATGTCCTCGTTGCCGGCCTTGGTACCGGCGGCACGGTGATTGGCGTTGCCCAGCGGCTGAGGGAGAAGTACCCCGATATCAAGGTAATCGGTGTCGAGCCGCCCCCCGGCGATGAAATCCAGGGTTTGAAGTGCCTGGGGGAGGCGCTGCCGCCTTTCTGGGACCCAGACCTTATCGCCGAGAAGGCGAGGGTTACCAGCCAGCAGGCGGCGGAGGTTACCCGACAGCTGCTCAATAAGGAAGGCATTTTTGCCGGCTTGTCTTCAGGGGCGGTAGTCCACCAGGCCGTTAAGGCGGCTGGTGAGATGAGTGAGGGCAATATCGTGGCCATCCTGGCGGATGCCGGGTGGAAATACCTGAGCCTGGATATCTGGACCAAGACTAAGTAGATATGGGCAGTAGTCAAATTCACCTGCCGCCGCCGTCTCAAAAAGGCGGCCTCTCGCTAGAGGCAGCCATCGCCAGAAGAAGGTCGGTAAGACATTTTGCCTCTGGCTCTATTTCTCAGTCCCAGCTATCGCAGATACTATGGGCGACTCAGGGTATCAGCGATAGCCAATCGAAACTCAGGACTGTCCCCAGCGCTGGCGCTAGCTATCCACTGGAGATTTTTGTTGTCTGTGGCATCAATTGCGTTGAAGACACGGCTGAAGGCATCTATCACTATAATATAGGTAGTCACTCATTAACTCGGCACTATGCCGGCGATGTTAGACAGGAGCTCGCCAGGGCGGCATTAGACCAGGAGTTCATCTATAAAGCCCCGGTAGATATAGTCATCTGTGCTCTGTATGAGCGAACGGCTAGGAGATACGGCGACAGAGGGGAGAGGTATGTTCATATGGAGGCGGGGCATGTCGGACAGAATATCTACCTTCAGGCGACTGCGCTAGGTCTGGCTACGGTAGCCATCGGCGCCTTCTATGACGAGCAGGTACGAGAGGTCTTAAGGCTGGATGAGCAATATAAGCCGCTATATATTATGCCGGTGGGCAAGCTGACTTGAAGCTAACCACCAAGTGCTTCAAGTGCTTGCTTCAGCCTCTGGAGGCAGCTCGATAGAAACTGGCTGGTTATAGTTATACGCCAGCATACTTATAGCGACATCTATGGTCATTTCCCCCTCTTCCTCTGGCGAACCCATTGCCTCAGGGGTCAACTCAATAACCATATCTGTCTCTACCTTCATTAAGAGATATGTATCTTTGGCGATCCACTGTTTCGCGGAGAAGCTGTAGGACACTTCGTCAAGAATTTCTTCGGTAATCATAGGCAATCCCATTTCTTCTACAAAACCTAGCGTTGCTTGCTGCATAACTGTTTCCCAGAATTGCTCCATATCCGGGGTGATTTCCACCACATAGCAGTCTATGCCACCTATTATCTCACTGCCGATGACCTCGACCTCCGCTGTTTCCAGGATTTCTATCTGAGGCTCAGCCAGGCTCAGCATTTCTACCGTTTCTTCCCAATCTGCCTCTGAAAGCTCCTCCTTCTCCCACACGGGACCTGTTCCCGGGACATCCATCATTATGTATCCAGTACTATCAATAAGATACAACTCTATTTCTATGTCTACCTCATCTTCCCCGGGCACTACTATACTCATAGTCATGTCCATCCTCATCTGTCTATTGGCAAGGTCGAACGCACCGCTGGAATCCGTTACTATGGTCATTTCAAACGCTTCACCCTCAGCCTCGCCAGCCATGCCCATGGTCATATCCATTTCGAATTCATATGCTCTTATGTCATCCAGCGCTTGAATTGCACCGTCGACTATCTCTTGTGCCGGGGGTAACTCTTCTCCTCCACAAGCGATGAAGGAGAGAACCATAACCAGCACCAGAGACATAGCCAAAATTTTCTTCCCCATTTTTAATTCTTCCCCTTCTGTTTTAATAGCCAGTATTCCAGGCTATCGGCTAGAGCCAGCCAGCTGGCCTCGATGATATTGGTTGAGCCGCCGACTGTCCGCCATTCCTCAACTCCATCAGTGGACTCAATGAGCACCCGAACCTGAGCGCTGGTGCCAATGCTCTCCTCAAGGATGCGAACCTTGTAGTCAACCAGTCTGACGGCAGCTATACTGGGGTAAAACTGAAGCAGCGACTTGCGCAGCGCCTGGTCGAGGGCGTTAACCGGGCCGTTACCTTCAGCCACGGTATGCATTACCTTATCGCCCACCCTTACCTTGACCATGGCCTCGGATAAAATCTCTTCGGGGCTTTCCTGGCTGGGTGGACGCCGTCTCTTTTCTACCACCACCATAAAGTCAACCAGCTTAAAGGGGGGTTGATAATCGGGTTTTGCCCGATGAATCAGCAGCTCAAAGGATGCCTCGGCATTCTCATACTGGAAGCCGCGGCTCTCCAGCAGCTTTATCTCTTCCAGCAGCTTCTTTGTCTCCTTGCCTGTCGGGGGCAAATCCAGCCCCAGTTCCTTTGCCTGGTATAGAATGTTTCCCCTTCCTGATAGCTCAGAAATTACCACTTTCTGCCGATTGCCCACCTTAGATGGGTCTATATGCTGATAGCTTTCATTCCACTTCATCATGGCGGAGACATGAAGTCCACCCTTATGGCTAAAGGCACTGGCTCCGATATAGGGTAAAGAGGTGTCTGGAGCGAGATTGGCTGCCTCATTTACGTAGTGGGATACCTCAGCCAACCTGGCTAATTGCTCATCAGTAATACAATCGATACCCATTTTGAGCTTCAAATTGGGGATAATAGAGCAGAGGTTGGCGTTACCGCAGCGCTCGCCGTAGCCATTGATAGTACCCTGAACCTGGGTGACGCCGGCGCTTACCGCCGCCAGGCTATTGGCTACCGCCAGCTCGCTGTCATTATGGGCATGGATACCCAGCGGCACGGAGGCTACTTTTTTAACTGCCACAACGGCGTCGACTATTTCGTTAGGCAGCATACCTCCGTTAGTATCGCAGAGCGCCAGGCAGCTAGCCCCGGCTTCAGCAGCGGCGGTTAAACAGCGCAGACTATAATCGGGGTTAGCCTTAAAGCCATCAAAGAAATGCTCGGCATCGAAGAAGACGGTAAGCCCTTTTGACCTGAGATAGGCTACGGAGTCGGCAATCATGCTCAGGTTTTCCTCCAGAGTGGTTTCCAGCACACGGGTAACCTGTAATTCAGAACTTTTGCCGACAATAGTAACTACTTTCGCCCCGGCATTAACCAGGGCTTGGAGGTTAGCAGCTGCTTCCGCTTTAATTTTAGCTCGCCTGGTGTTACCAAAGGCAACCAGTACCGAGTTGGCCAGAGCCAGCGTCTTTGCCTTCTGAAAAAACTCGTCATCCTTGGGATTAGAGCCGGGGTAGCCTCCTTCGATGAAGTGGATACCCAGCTCATCTAGTTTCTGAGCAATATTAAGCTTATCAACCACGGAGAAAGAAACGCCCTCTTTCTGCGTTCCATCCCGCAGCGTGGTATCGTAAAGTTTAACTTCAGTCAATTCTTAGCCTCTCACCTTCTGAGTAATTAAGTCCCCCATCTCCGCCGTCCCCACCTTGGTCTTACCTTCAGCCATTATATCATAGGTACGGTAACCCTGGCCTAGCACCTCGCCCACTGCCTTTTCGACGGTCTTGGCCTCTTTGGTCAGTCCGAAGGAGTAGCGTAGCATCATGGCGATGCTGAGGATAATGGCGATGGGGTTGGCCATATCCAGCCCGGCGCGGCGGGGGGCGCTGCCGTGAATCGGCTCATACATGCCGAAGGTCCTGACCCCTTCCCGCGGCACCCCGGCCAGACTGGCTGAGGGCAGCATACCCATCGAGCCGGCCAGCATTGA
>JAUWXS010000008.1 GCA_030616265.1 Dehalococcoidia bacterium | reverse complement strand
GCAGGTTATGAAATCTCTTTCTCTATATCACGGAAGAAGGCCGGCCGGAACGGGTCCCACCGGCCCACCAGCCGGTCAAAGGCAGGCCCGGGGAGGGTCTCCTTAAATATCCGGTAGTAGTAAAGTTCTTCCACGGAAGATAGCCAGGGGTTACCCTCTATTTTGTTGTGCTCTTCCAGTTCCTTTTCGGTGATGTGTTTCTCGGCTATTTTACGCATAATATAGGCCACCCCCGACCCCTGGGCAAAGAACCGTTTCGGCTGGTAGATGATATGTTCGGGCAGGGAGTCCTCAAAGGCCTGGCGCAGGACCCACTTGCCGACCTGTTCCTCACCGTGAATCTTGTACTCCAGCGGAATCTTCAGGCAGAAGTCCATCACCCTGGTGTCGAGAAAGGGGGTACGGGTTTCTATGGAATTGGCCGCTCCCAATCTATCCAGCCTCTGCAACGCCGTGTTGTGGGCGACATGGATAAGCTTGTCCACTATACTGGCGACCTCCTCCGGGTTCTCCCCCTGCTTGAACTGCCCGTCATAGCCGCCGAGAAACTCATCAGCTCCCTCGCCGGTGAAAACGCAACTGGTATACGGCTTAACGAACCGTGCCGCCAGGAAATTGGCAATTGCCCCGTGCACACAGCTTTCCTCATACATCTCCTGGTGAGAGATGGCTTGAGTCAAAATCTCGTTTATCTCCTTTTCCCCGAACATCAAAATGTGATGCTTAACACCCAGGTATTTGGTAACATCTTTAGCCAGCGGCAGGTCCTCCCCTTCCTCCATACTTACGGTAAAGGCTTCGATATCTGGATTTATCTCATGAGCCATGTAGATTATAAGGCTGCTGTCCAGCCCGCCGCTCAACAGAACTCCCCCCACCGCCCCGTCTTTCATCCGCTTCTCGGTCGCCTCTACCAGTAGCTTGCGCAACACCTTCTTGGCCTGCTCATAATTCTCAAAATCGGGGGTTTCCACCTTCTGGCGGGAATAGTCCAGGAATCCCAGTTCCGGGGAATAAATATAGCCCGGCGGAAATTCCTTAACGTCGTCAGCAATACCCACCAGGCTCTTCGCCTCCGAGGCGAAGCACAGCTTTCCCTCGCTATGCCCGTAGTAAAGCGGCTTTATGCCGGCCCAGTCTCGGGCCAGTATCAACTGGCCGCCGTCAGAGATAGCGCAGGCAAAGTCCCCGTCTATCCTCTCGGCAAACCGGGCACCGAATTTATTATACAGCGCCAGCACCGCCTCGGCGTCGGTCTTGCTTCCCTTCTCCTGATTATACACACGCCCATCGAGCACCACCGCCCTATCGCCATCGGCGGTATAGTGTGAGCCGGGCCTGGAGTCCCCCCCCATATTGAGCTCACAGCACCCCAGATTTACCCCCTGCTCCTGATTTATCCAGGTCTCGTGGGGACCACGATGCTTGATTCTCTCCAGCATACGAGCCAGTTCGCCATTATCTGCACCCTTAACTCCAGCAATTCCGGCCATAGCCCCTCTCCTTTATTCAATGCAGCTATATCTCAATTACTTTTCGCCCGTTGAAAAGAATCCAGCACCTTGATGGCATGGAAACCATCCACACAATAGGCATCAGCGCCTATTTCCTGAGCATACTCATCAGACACCGCCGCCCCCCCGATGAGAACCTTAACCCTATCCCTTAAACCACCGTCCTTCAGGGCTTCGATAACCACCCCCATCTCGGTCATGGTAGTGGTAAGCAGCGCCGATAGACCCAGGTAATCGGGGCTCTCTTTCCTGATAAACTCGATAATCTTTTCCGTAGGCACATCAGTACCCAGGTCGTTTACCTCATAGCCCGCCCCTTTGAGCAAGATAGCAACGATGTTCTTGCCGATGTCATGGGTATCCCCCTTCAACGTGGCGATGGCGAATTTTCCCTTCGTCTCAACATTTGCCGCCTCAAGGAGCGGCTTGAGAATATCCATAGCCTCGCCTACCGCCTCAGCCGAAGCCAGCATGTCGGGGATAAAGTATTCCTTGGTGGAATATTTCTCCCCCACCACCCGCATTCCCACCGTCAAAGCCTTATTAATTATCTCCTCTGGCTTGATATTTTTCTCCAGCGCCAAGCGGGTCAACTCCACCACCCCCGGTGTCCCCGATAACTTCTCATCTATACCCTCATCTTGCTGGGTCTTCCTTCCCTGGATAACATTCTCCTTAAGCCGGGCAACAATATCGTCTTCAGTCATTACTACTTCCCTTCTTTATAAACGTTCAGCCTGGGCAACAGCCCGGGAATCTCCTGGAATATCTTTGCCGTGGTATCCGGGGCTATGTACTCTATCGGTTTGGCTAGAAGCTCGTTCATCCTCTGGTAGGCTAGGGCGAAGACGCTGTCGCTCTCCCCATCCCCTTCAAAGGGATAGGGTAGCGAGATTTCCCCGCTACGCATCACCTGACGAATATAGCGGATGTACAGCTTCTGCGGTGTCGCCACCACTTCTTTTATCTGCTTCAGAACCTCGTTCAGCTCTGGCTGATTAATCCGCGCCGGTCTCAGGAAAAACTTGAGCATCTGGAAGTGGGCGTCGTCCAGGACCGCCTGAAGCAGGCAGAAAACGGCGTTGCCGTCGAGGAGACCGTAGGCACAGTGCAGGTACTGGGGCCCGCTCATGGTAACCACAATATCCGAAAACAATCTCTCTATCGATGCCTGCTGCCCCGGTATCTTGGTATCGCACACCCCTGAGGTGGAATAGTTGGGTATTTTGTAGAAACGCGCCATCTGAACACAGTCAATGTTATACTGGCTGGTCTCCACCGCGCCGTAGGAATCGCCCAGGGTATCCATCCGCGCCCTCACCGGCACGCTGCCGTACAGCAGCGGCGTCCCTTTGTTTACCAGCTGCCCCAGGGTTATGCCGGCCAGGACCTCGGCATTTATCTGGGCCATAATGCCCGCCTCTTTGATGGGAGCCGTTGTCCCCGCCTGGGGGGATGAGGAAACTACGGTGGGCAGTCCCCTCTGGCAGACCTCGATAAAGGTATCGGTGGTATCCTCAACGAACTGCAGCGGGCTCTTGACCAGGCAGGTGATAAAAGAAATGATGGGATTTTCTTTGAGCGCCTCTTTTCCCCCCGCTATCAGCTCGGCCATCCTCACCACATTATCCAGCTGTTCCAGTTTGGTCAGCCCCGACATAAAGTGCTTGGTGGTGTTATTCAGCGAGGCGAAAAACTTGTTGACATCCTTATTATCCTCGGTGATGTCTTCATCCTGGATGTTTACGGTACGGATGTAGCCGTCCAGCGTCTCCAGGTGCTCGCAGACGTGTGCCGACTGGCAGAGGTCAGCCACGGTGGCGCGCCGCGGGTGAAACTCCGGCACCTGAATCTCAACACTATTATCAGACTTCTTGACATAGGTAGGAAAATCGACATCCAGCCAGATATTGGTCTCCGAGCCGGAGATAAAGTAGACCCTCGGCTCATCGCCCTTCATTATCAGGGCATTATCCGGGTTCCGGGCGCCCAGCTTGACCGTCTTGGGGGCGCTATCAAGGGCCTCTTTAACCAGTTTTTCCGGTATCTTTATATGCCAGCAGGGATTGTCACCGGAAGAAGTAGTGGTAACCTCAGCACCATTACCGCGAAATATTTCCGCCGCTTTCTTACTAAAGCAAATCAGGCCGGGGTCAACCAGTATCTGCAGTGAAGCCTGGTGAATTTGCTGTACTTGCTCATCGGTAATTCTCTCATATGGATTAGGAACTAGTATTCCCTCTCTGGGCAATTTACTCCTCCTCTCGGACCATCAGCCTATCTCAATCCACAATGCCGGTTATTTCGGAGAGTATCTGCTGTCTTACTTCCACAGGCAGGTGATATTTATGCTCAGCGATAAGCCGCCGCGCTCTTTCTCCCGCCTTCTGCCAGATAGCCTTGCCCCCCTTAGCCTCCCATTCCTCCCGGGTGTTCTGGTCACTCAAAGAAGGCCGGTAGTGCTCACGGCGCATGAAGCGCCGGGTGTGCTTGGCGGCAACGAAATTACCCCCAGGCCCCACCTCCTTGATGAGGTCAAAGGCCAGGGTATCTTTGTTGACCTTAATGCCGTCAACCGCCCTCATCACCATCCCCAATATCTCATTATCGATGACGAACTTCTCATAACAGGCCGTTAGAGCGAATTCCATCATCCCGGCAGCATCGTGGATGAAATTGGCGCCGGCCAGGGCACAGAGGAGGCTGGTTATAGCCGACTCGTAGCCGCCCTGGGCATCCAGTACTTTAGAATCGGTCATACCACCGGTAGCGTAGAAGGGAAGATGGTAAAACTGTGCCATCTGGGCACCGGCGGCGTTCAGCAGCCCCATCTCCACCGAACCGCCCAGATACTTGAGGTCTCTGAGGTCGGTGTTGGTCGCCACCGAGCCAAAGATAACCGGCGTCCCCGGCTTAACTATCTGGGTAAGCATAACGCCCATCAGCGAGTCCGCCGTCTGAATCACCAGGTTACCGGCCAGCGTTATCGGCGAGGTCGCCCCGCACAACGGCTCAGCCGGACATACCACGGGGATGCCCCGCTGGGCAATCTCTATTACCAGGTCACCGTACTGGGCATCAATCTTCAGGGGGCTTATGCTGCTGCAGGTTACCATGGAGATGAGAGGACGCTCGAGCAGTTTTTCGGCGGAACCAGCCACCATCTCGGCCATCCTTATTACCTGCTTAACCCCGTCCAGAGTATAAACCCCCCCCATGATATGCTTGGTGGTATTGTCCAGACCGGCAAAGAAGCGATTTACATCAACCTGCTCTATGGGGAGCCCATTGGGATAGGTGGGCAGCATAAAAAGATGGATATTATCCAGGCGGTTAACCAGCCTGGCGATACGTTTCAGGTCTTCCAGGGTAGCCGTCCGCTTCTGCTTGGTAGCCGGCTCATAGATATAGAGGGCGGTTCCCCCCGTCCCGGTATAAACCCGGCTGCCGCCGAGTAGGATGTCATGCTTTTCTTCCTGGCCACAGAGCCTGACCTCGGGCGGTGCCATCCCTATCAGCTCCTGGGCTTTTGCCTGAGGCAGGCGTACCCGCCGTTCCTCTCTATCCACCCAGGCCCCTGCCTGCTCAAAGAGCCGAAGGGCTGCCTCCGAGTTTACCTCGAAACCCACCTCCTCGATAACCGCCATCACCGTCTGGTGTATCTTGGCTATGGACTCTTCATTTAGCGGCTGGAAACTGCCGCCGGCTAATCCTTTACGAATCATAGCTCGATTCTATCTTCCACCTCTGCTTTATTAAGGTCAGGTAACTATTAAAAAGAAAACCAGTAAATAAGAGTTAACTAATGAGAAATTAGGCATACTAAGGAAGGATTAGTGGACTCAAGGTTTAAAATTTTGGATATACTGGCGCGCCTGGACTGTATGGCCGGGCTCTTCACTCAGGTGTCTGTTTGAGGATAGAAATGATATCTAAAGTCCGCAACCAGCAGGTTACCTGTCTTCCTTAGGTAGGTTTTCGCCACAGCCGAACCTCTCAGTTAAATCGGTCTTGCTATAGATTACACCATCAGCCCCTCTTTGTCCAATGCCAGCTGGTTACCAGAGGTCTGGACGCTAACAGATATGGAGAGGGTTCCCGGGTCTATTACACAATCAGCCAAAAGGTGATTTTTAGCCAGAATCCCGAGACATTGGCTTGACAAGATGGAATGGTAAGCTTTCCCAGTGGTATAATTAGGTTAGGCCAGAGAGAACCGGTAATACCGTCAATAGCCACTGGCAAGTTTCAAAAGGAGAAGGTTATGGAAAATAGAGTCGCAATCTTCATAGATGGTAGCAATCTGTATCACGCTCTACGAAGCAACTTTAGGCGCTATGACCTCAACTTTGCTGATTTTACCAGCAAGCTATGTAGCTCCAGACATTTGTTCCGAACATATTACTACAACATCTTACAGGACTCAATTCAACGGCCTGATGGCTATCGAGAACAACAGGAATTCCTTGATAACCTGCGCAAGACACCATATCTAGAGATTCGACTAGGGAGTACCAAAGTGACGCAGGGTATCCCTGTTGAGAAGGGTGTAGATGTTATGTTAGCTACAGACCTGCTATATTTTGCTTGGAATGACTTCTACGACGTGGCAATGCTCGTGAGCGGTGACTCTGATTTCGCTTATGCTCTTCAAGCTGTAAAGAACATGGGTAAGCATGTTGAGGTAGCCTACTTCGAGAGAGGGGTATCCAAGGACCTCTTGGATGTAGCCGATAACCGGTATCTACTAAACCAGAGCTTCTTCAAAGGTTTGTGGGTAGGTAAACGTCGTACCAAACGCAGAAGAATAACTGGGGAAGACTAAAAACAAGGCCAGTTCTTTTTATCTTTAACCGCCCAGTCCAAGCTCTTGTATAAATAAATATGTCCTCAACTCGGCTTCTTGAGCTTTCCCGGCCCGAACGAAGAGTAGTCCAGGTCGTAAAATTGCCGGCAGGTGGCAAAGTAACCATACTGCACACCGGCTAAAACCAGCTTGGCTACGGCTGCATCACGGTAGTATTTCTCGTAGTGGTTTTCACGGATATAACCATAGCAACCCATCAGTTCCATCCCCTTCAGAATCAGCTCCGGCAGTTTCGTGGTAATAAACACGTGCACAGCGTGTCCCTTAGCCATCATACTCTCGGTGTCCCAGCCACCATAAATCTCCATGTGGTCATACTGATGAGCCAGTTCCAGAAAAGCGGATCTGCCCACAGTGATTACCGAGGCCATCTCGCCCAATATTGTAGCCGATGAAAGGTGCTTCCTGATTGGTTTACCACCGGCCACCCTCTCGCCCGTATATTCAAGAAGGACATCAAATGCCCCTTGTAGAATACCTACGGCATGTGCCGCATTCAGAGGCATGGGGGCAGCCAGGGTATTTTTGAAGAGCGCCCAAGCTTCAGGCCCCTGTAGTCCCCACTCCTTGGGTACCCTGACATTGTCAAAATAGGTAGAGGTGTTCCGGTCGGCCTGCATACCGCATTTGACCTCAAACTTGCCGTGGGAAACACCCGGCCAGGGTTCGGGTACATAAACCAGGGTAAAGGCATCTATCCCCAGCTTCGGGTCCATGTTGCAGACCACACAGTTGAGGTCGGCAATTCCAGCATTAGACGCCCAGAACTTATTACCGTTGATTACCCACTCGTTACCCTCAAGCTTAGCCGTCACCTTTATCGTTCTGCCCTCATTCAGTGAATTCTCGATATCACAGGCGGACTCGGTCTCACTCATGTTAAAACAGCCGGCATGAAACTCATTGCTGGTGAACCTGGGGGCAAATTCATCGAGCACCGCTTTGGCCCATGCCTTCGCCGCTGGAGAAAAGGGTGCCAGATGAGCTAGCAGAGTCGGTACCCACACCCATTCGGTGACGGCGCTGTGCATACTTATGCCGTAGTCGCCGCGCGCTATCTGCTCCTGCTTCAGGGCACACCCGACTATGGACAACTGGTTCCCCCCGTAATCTTTGGGTATGGCGTTTTTCTGGCAGCCAAGGTCTACCTGTAACTTCTTCAGGATGGGGTTGATTATTTTTTCATGGGTGACATCATCGTCGATCTTGTCCCGAACCGGCATAATCTCCTTGTCGGTAAAATCGGCCAGCGTCTTCTGCAGCATTCGCTCCTCTTCGTTAACGAAACACTCCGGATACTGTAACTTGTACCATTGACTGGTCTGGTCTAACATTGGTTCCCTCCTTTGAATTTATAATTTTTGTCATCCCTTGCTTAAGCCCAGTTCTTCAAATCATAATAACCCCTGGCGACGCGATAGCGGCAGATTTGCTGCCCTCCCAGCCAGAGCTGAGTTGCCTTGGCATCCCTCAGGCACTTCTCATAGGGGAAGTCCTCTGAAATCGCCATCGAGCCCAGCAGCTCGGCACCTTTGTTCACTATTTCCACAGCGGTGTCTCCGGCAAAGACCCTGGTGGCGGCTGCCTTGGATATAAACACCGGTGACCACGGCGGACCATATATGTCAAGATGATCCATCATGCAACTCAGGTTATAGACACTTGCCCTCATCATATCCAGTCCAATGGCCATATCGGCAATTATCCCGGCCACCATGCTGTGCTGCCTGACCGGCTTGAATCCGCCCGTGCGAGTCCCAGTATACTCAAGCACAATCTCAAAAGCACGCTCGGCAATGCCCAGTGCCATGGTTGACGAATGCCACCCGGTTCCCGATTCCAGAAAGTGGTAAATATTAGCATCCATACCGGGGCCGGCAAGCCGAAACTCCTTGGGTACCCGAACATTATCGTAATGTACCGTACTATTTATCGATGTCTTAAATAGCATCTTCTTTTCCGGCCTACCGAATGTCAGCCCCGGGGTATCCTTGGGAACATAAATCAGGGCAACACCTTCGTCTCCCGCATTGGGGTCAGTGGTGCAGACGGTCAAATAGCATTCCGCAATCCCGCCGTGAGTCGGCCAGGCCTTGTTTCCGTTTATGACATATTCATCGCCCTCAAGCTTGGCGGTGGTCTTAATCCCGGCACCCTCAAGGAGAGGATTCTCGGAATCGGCTCCTCCGGCTTCATCGGTCATGGAAAGGCAGGCATAGGCCAACTTGCCGCTACAAAAACTGGGAATGAACCTATCCATAACCGTCTTGTTTTTGACTACTATTGCCGGTTTAAGAATAATGCCCCAATTGATACCTGCGGATAGGCTTATCCCCCCGTCACCTTTGGCCAACTCCTCACTGATAATGCCCAGGGCGGTATTGGTGCCATCTCCCCCGCCGTACTCGGCAGGATATCCCAACGCCTGAATCCCCATATCAACAAGCTTTTGATGGACTGCCTCAACCAGACTATAGTCCGCTTCCAGTTTCTTGGCGTTGGGGATTATCTCTTTCTTGGTAAACTCCCTGACTGTCTTCCGGACCTGGCGGTCTTCATCGGTTAATAGATGCTCTAAATTCATGGGGGCTCCTCCCGCAATCCTTTTTCAGTCCGCTAGGTCTTACCTAACTAGCCGAGATATTACTACAAACACTTCGGTTTGGCAATAACAAAGGGTTTTTATTTTCAGCCCAGAAAGAATGCTCCAATGCCTGTTGCAATGTACTGGCAAATAGCATAGAATTTGCCTAGCCCGCTGCGCACCAAAGGATAAATCTTAATCAAAAGGAGGAAAACAATGGCCGCAAAATACGGCAAGTACTTTATCACGAGTCCCGGTCCGGAGCGCGAGGCTATGAAAATTATCGCTGACCTTAATGGCGATTTAATTCAAGGGAGCAACAGATATCTTGTTAACTGGGTATTCCCTTCCCCGGCTGAGCTCTTCGGGGTGAGTTCGTGGGACCAGATTTCCCACGGCCCGCACATACACAAAAGCGCCGAAATCTTAATGCACATCGGAACGAACCCGGATGACCCATTTGACCTGGGAGCCGAGGTCGAACTATGCATGGGCCCGGAGATGGAGAAACATATCATCACCAAGTCCACCGTGACCTATATACCGCCGAATTTTATACACTGCCCCTGGACCATTAAGAGGGTAGACAGGCCCTTTATAATGATACAGGTCAACCAGGAACCCACCCATACCGAAAAATCGCTGAAAAACCTGGTGCCCGAAAGAGAGATGGATAGGATGATGTTTATTGATGAAGGGTATGAGGGTAAGGAAGCAGTCTGGCAGTTCCCGAAAGGGTCTAAGCGGCGTTCATAACCGCCCCTAAATAAACCGGCCCTTCTTCAGCGCCCCCTTGAGGTAGCCGATAAACTCCTCCGCCTTCTCCCGGGGCGGCTTGGTGGCTAGGCTCACGATAACGAAAAGCGGCACGCAGACGACAAATCCCCACACTCCCGGCCACCACCCCAGTGGCTTACAGCCGGTTAGCTGAAAGACGAGGACGATAATAGCGCCGACAATCATGCTGACAATGGCCCCGAAGGCAGTCCCCCGCTTCCAGAAAAAGGCGCCGAATATCGTCGGCACGGCCATCAGAAGACCGGCCGAAGCCGCCGAAGCCAGGGGGGCAATCATAAAGTCCAAACCGGTCTTGCCCGCCGCCCACCAGGCAAAGACAAAGGCGATGATAGCCATAATGGGGATAACCCACTGCCCCACCCTCAGCTCCCCCTTCTCCGAAACCTTGGGATTAATCAGGCCCTTGTGGATATCGCGCGCCCACACCGAGGACAGGGTGAGCAGGATGGAATCAATGGTGGAGATAGCGGCGGCGGTAATACCAATCATGACCACTATAGCCAGACCGGTAGGTATCATGGTCAGAGACAGCAGCCTCGGCGTGGCCAGGTCGGCGTTCTCCAGACCGGGTACCAGCAGGGTGGCACCGAACCCCCATAACACCGATATCAGGGTATAGATAAAGCCGAAGATAAGGAAACCGCCCAGCATCTGCTTCATGGCGGTGACCGACTTGGGAATAAATAGCCGCTGGCTCACCTGGGGGTTGGAGATTAAAAAGAAGAGCCAGGGTAGAGCCAGCCCGATAAACATGTTAAGGTTCCACGACCCCTTAGCTGTGGGCACGGTCAGCAGCCCTGGTACCGCCGACTCCAGCTTACCGAAAAAGGCGCCGAAGCCGCCCAGGGCATTAATCACCACCCCCAGCACCACCGCCGAGACCGTAATCATAAGGAGAGCCTGAAAGGCATCGGTCCAGGCCACCGAGCGCAGACCGGCAATTCTTGACCAGGCAATAGCGCAGACCACGGCGATTATAATCCCCACCACCACCGGGATTTCCCCCCCGCTGATGCCGTTCATCAGGTAGCCAACACCCATAAGTTGGACGGCACCATAAGGCACTAGAAAGACCAGGGCTAAGATGGCGGCGGTAGCCCCTACCCCCTTGTTCTGGTAGCGGTCGCTAAGAAGCTCCATGGGCGAGATATAGCCGTACTTCTTGCCCACCAGCCAGAAGCGGGGCAGGAAGAAGACCATCATGAACATGCCACAGAGATAGGTTAACTCAAAGCCCAGGGCTCCAACGCCGGTAAGATAGGTCAAACCGGCCAAGCCTATCATCATAAAGGCACTGTAGGTGGTGGCGCTGTAGGTCAGAGCCGAAACAAAGCCGCCGAGCTTGCGGTTGGCCAGAAAGAATTCGCTCACCCCCGCCCCCAGCTGCCGCCGGGCCATCAGGGCGATGCCCAACCCCACCGCTATATAGACGGCAATGCCGAACCCTATCCAGAAGGTAACGCTCACGGCTTCACCTCCCTCCATTTGAGGAAGATGATAAAGGCGCTGGCAATAGCCGCCGCTGCCCATATCGTCCAGAACAAAAAGGCGGCGCTCATCTTTTCCACATGGGTAAGGACAAACCAGGGGATGGCAATATCCAGCGCCAGCAGCAGGCCAAACCAGACCCAGGCCCAAGCCGATTTTGTCATTTAAGCGCCTCCCCGGGTGAATATTTAACCGCCATTTTATCACAAAGAGCCTGCGGCGTCACCTCTTTTAAGGTGCCATGAGATAACCTGCCGTGAAACAGTGATAAAGAAATGTAAGCGAGGGTCAGAGAGGCTCTTACCCGCGACCAAAAACCAGGACCGCCGGCTGACTATGCTCCTCTAATGGCTACAACCATTGCCCCTGGACCACCGTGCACCCCAAGTCCTGGTCCTAGCCTGGCCATCCTTATCTTTTCCTTGTCAAATACGGAACCGATACGCTCAGCCAGAGCCTGCGCTTCGTCGGGGGTGGTGTTGTAGACAACAGCCAGATCCTGAATATCGGCTACCTCTTTGACAAATTCAAACAGCTTATCCATACCCTTAGCCCGGGTGCGGACCTGACCCGCCGGCACCAGTTCTCCATCTTTCAGAGTAAGCACCGGCTTTACACTCAGTATTGAGCCCAGTAGTGCCTTCGCCTTACCGATACGCCCGCCCCTTTTGAGGTACTCCAGGGTATCAAGAAGAAACAGCAAATGCATCTTAGGGATAGCCTGTTTTGCCTCTGCCACCACCTTGTCCATACTCTCCCCGGCCTTAGCCGCAGTGGCGGCAGCGATAACTATCAAGCCCATGCTCATGCTCAGTGTCTCTGAATCAACCACTTCAATGGGGCATTTCGTCTCCATCATATCCTTGGCCATCAGCGCTGAATTACAGGTGCCGCTTAGTTTGCTAGTGACATGAATAGAAATAATCCCGTCAGCCTCCTGGGACAGCTTCTGGTAAACATCAACAAAATCCTGCGGAGTCGGCTGAGTAGTGTTGGGGTGGACAGGGTCATGTGTCAACCTCTCATAAAACTCGTCCTCGCTGATGTCCACCCGGTCACGGTAGACCTTATCGCCAAAGCGCACATATACGGGCACCACGGTAATCCCCAGCTCCTTGACCAGCTCTTCAGGCAGGTCGGCAGTACTATCGGTAACTATTTTTACCGTCATAAATTCCTCCTTTAAATTAATAGCCCCCCAAGGGACTGATGCTGCATTATAACTGATGCTGCATTATAATAGAACCCCTATCTACCTTGTCAATTCCTATCCAGTCTAGGTATGTGATAAAATGTATCTTGAAGGGGAAAAATGACTGTCGTTCTCTCCCAGCAGGAAATCAGGCGGCTACTCAAGAAAAAACCGCCCTTAATAGAAGGCTATATCGACCTCGAAGAGCAGGTGCAGCCCAACGGCGTTGACCTTACCCTGCGTGAGATAGCCCTACTCCAGTCGTCGGGCAGGATAACCGCTGAAAACAGCCAGAGGCTGGTGTCCGACCTGGCGCCGCTGGTCTTCGACGGGCTGGGCTTCATTGACCTCGTCCCCGGCGCCTATATCATCACCTACAACGAGGTTGTCCACCTGCCCAAGAACATTATGGCTTTAGGCAGACCCCGCTCCAGCCTCCTCCGCTGTGGCGTTACCGTGGGTACGGCGGCGTGGGATGCCGGCTACGAAGGGCGTTCCCAGTCGCTGCTGGTGGTCTATAACCCCCAGGGGTTTCGCCTGCAAAAAAACGCCCGAGTAATACAACTCATTTTCATGCGCCTGAGCCAGAAGACAGAAGGCTATAAAGGCGCTTACCAAGGGGAGAACATAGAGTAGTTTTTATTATCAACCTCACCCCCTGTGTCCCCCTCTCCAATCTTGAAGAGGGGGAGTTATTTTTTTAAAAGAGGGGCTAGCGCCCCTCTTAGACACCCCATATATTTAGAGATTTCACCCCCCCCAATAAAAGCAGGGTTAGAGACACTACCCTTTTGTAGGGCGGGT
>JAUWXS010000019.1 GCA_030616265.1 Dehalococcoidia bacterium | reverse complement strand
CTCGGAGAATATCGCCGAGAAGTACGGCATAACCAGGGAGGAGCAGGACAAGCTGGCCATGCTCAGCCACCAGAGGGCGTTAGCGGCGATAAAGGACGGCACATTCCGCCAGGAGATAGTCCCCGTCGAGGTCAAGGTTAAAAAAGAGCTCAAGCAGTTCGACACCGATGAGCACCCCAGGGAGACCAATATGGATGCCCTGGCCAAGCTGCCCGCAGTATTCAAGAAGGACGGCTCGGTGACGGCGGGCAATGCCTCGGGGATAACCGACGCCGCCGCCGCCATGGTGGTGATGTCGGCGGAGAAGGCCAAAGAGCTGGGGTTAAAGCCGATGGCGATGGTTAAATCTTACGCCTCCGGCGGCGTTGACCCAGCCTATATGGGGCTGGGGGCGGTGCCGGCCACCAGGAAAGCGCTGGAGCTGGCCGGAGTCGAATTAAAGGATATAGACTGCATCGAACTAAACGAAGCCTTTGCCTCTCAGGCCATAGGGGTAATGAAAGAGCTGGGGGTTGGCACCGAGAAGGTGAATCCCCACGGCAGCGGAATCTCGCTGGGGCATCCTATCGGCTGCACGGGAGCCAGGATTATGGTTACCCTGATGCACGAGATGATGCGGCAGAATTACCAGCTGGGTCTGGCCACGCTGTGCATCGGCGGCGGGCAGGGAATGGCGGTGGTCTTAGAGAGGAACTAGGCTACTTCCCCCGCTTGGCATAATCGGGACACCAGGTAGCGTTGGGCCTTTCGGGGTGGTGACAGGTGCTGCGCCAGTCCCATTTGCAGCTATCGCAGAGGAATATGTTCCTTCCCAGCGACTTCTTGATTCTAATCTTGAACCTATCGCCCCAGGAGGGTTTGGTCTTAATTTTCATTTCCTGACGCTATAAAATATAGCAGATAGAGTGCTATTTGGCAACGATTGTGGTAGAATAGGGCGATTTTAAACGGGGGATAGTGCTATGGCCATCCCGAGGATGAGAAGAGGCAAAAAGATTGTTCCCGAGGTGGGGAAGCTGAATATCGAGTCGGTCACCTTGGGTGAGCTGACCTGGATTAATATCGAGTCTCCAGGCAAGGAGGAGACAGAGTACCTGGCGCAAAACTACCCCTTCCACCCCCTGGACCTGGACGACTGCCTGAGCCGAGTCCAGCGGCCCAAAATAGATAAGTATGACGAATATCTGTTCCTGGTCTTCCACTTTCCCGTATTCAGCCCCAAGGCGAGGGTAACCACTCCCAGCCAGGTATCGGTGTTTATCGGCCAGAACTACCTCATTACCCTGCACAAGGGCGACCTCAAGCCGCTGGCAAAGCTGTTTAACCAGTGCCAAACCGACGAGGGGATAAGGCAGGAGCACTTCAGCCAAGGTTCCGGCTACCTCCTCTACCGCATAGTTGACCGCCTGGTTGACTACTGCTTCCCCATACTAAATAAAATCGGGGGCAATATCGAGGCGGTGGAAGACGCTATCTTCTCGGTGAAGGTGCGGGGCACGGTGAGGGAGATTTCCACCCTGCGCCGCGATGTTATCTCCTTCCGCCGCATTATCTGGCCGATGAGGGCGGTTATCGGCGGCCTGGAACCCAAGATTCGCCGCTTTTCCAAGATGGATATGGAGGTCTACTTCGGGGATACGGTTGACCATCTGGATAAGATCTGGGATGCCCTTGACGAGCATAAAGAGATTATCGAGGGCTTAAACGATACCTACGATTCCCTGGCTTCCAATCGCACTAACGAGGTCATGCGCATGCTGACCGTTATCGCCACCATCCTGCTGCCGCTGACGGTAATCGCCTCTATTTACGGGATGAATGTCCCCCTGCCTTTTCAGGAGTCCCACTATTCTTTCTTAATCGTCTTCTTCGTCTGGGCGCTGGTTGTAGCCGGCATGCTCTATTTCTTCCGTCGCCATCACTGGATTTAAGATGAAGGTCTCGCACCGCCTGCTCATTATCACCGTCCTCTTTGTTACCTGCCTGTTGACGGCCAATATCGTCGGTGTCAAGATGTTCAGTCTCGGCTTCGTCAGCCTGCCGGCGGCGGTGATTCTTTTCCCTTTAAGCTATATTATCGGCGATGTCCTTACCGAGGTCTACGGCTACCGCATCGCCAGAAGAGTAATCTGGCTCGGTTTTGCCTGTAACCTCATCTTTGTCATCTTTGCTGGGGTGGGACAGCTTTTGCCCCCAGACCCCCTCTGGGAAGGGCAGGAGGCTTATGAGAGCATTCTGGGCTATACGCCGAGGCTGCTCATCGCCTCCTTCCTCGGCTACTTTGCCGGCGAGTTTGCCAACTCCTTCATCCTGGCCAAGATGAAGATTTTTACCAAGGGACGCTGGTTGTGGAGCCGCACCATCGGCTCAACCATAGTGGGGCAGGGGGTGGACAGCGCCATATTTATCGTCGGCGCCTATTTCGGCGCTTCTTTCTTTAGCCCGCTGATTATCCTGTACCACTGGCTGGCCAAGACCATCATTGAGGCTGTCGCCACGCCAGCTACCTACTCCGTGGTCAACTACCTGAAGCGGAAAGAGGGGGTTGATAGCTACGACCGCCAGACCAATTTTAACCCCTTCCGCTTCTGGGATTAATTTTTTATTAGCCGGGGGTGTTGCTTTAAGATGAAAATCCGTTTTTTGGGGGCGCACAACTGTGAAACGCAGAACGCCAGGCTCATCAGCCTGCTGATTGATGATGTCCTGGCCATAGATGCCGGCAGCCTTACCTCCAGCCTCTCCTTGGAGGCACAACAGAAAATCAAAGCCATCCTGCTCACTCACCAGCACTACGACCATGTCCGCGATATCCCCACGCTGGCCATGAACCTCTTTCTGGGCGGCGCTGCTACCACCCTTTACTCCATCCCGGCGGTATTTGATGTCCTGGGCAAGCATCTGCTGAACGACGAGATTTACCCCGATTTCAGGCAGAAGCCAGCGGACAAGCCCACCATTAGTTTCAGCCTAATCGAACCCCACAAGGTGGAGACGATTGCCGGCTACAGCGTGCTGGCGGTGCCGGTGGAGCACGGCGTGCCTACCGTGGGCTACCAGATTGTCTCTCCAGATGGTAAGACGATATTCTATACCGGAGATACCGGGCCCGGGCTGGCTGAGTGCTGGCGGCATGTTTCCCCCCAGCTGCTTATCACCGAGGTTACGGCCTCGGATAAGTATAGCGAGTGGGTGGCGGGTGGGGGACACCTCACCCCATCACTGTTAAAGCAGGAGCTTGCCGAATTCAAAGAGGTCAGGGGCTATCTGCCCCGGGTAGTGGTGGTGCACATGAGCCCCTATCTGGAGAAAGATATTGCCGCCGAGGTAGCGGCGCTTAGTAAGGATTTGGGCACTTCCGTAACCCTTGCCCATGAGGGAATGGAGATTAGCCTGTAAGAGTGCATAAGGGGGTGAGTTTGGTAGACGCCCCGAAGTTCATTGTTGACTGCAATGTGGGCAAGCTGGTCAGGTGGCTGCGGCTTATGGGTTATGACGCCCGCTTCTTCGACGGCAGCGATGATTCCGAACTGGTGGCCATTGCCCAAACCGAGGGCAGGGTGATACTGACCCGGGATACCCGGATTATGAAACGGCGGGTGATAACCAGGGGCCGGCTCAGGGCGGTGCTTATTAAAAGCGACCAGCCGGAGCGGCAAATTCACCAGGTAATAGAGACTCTGGAGCTTGACTGCCGTTTTAAGCCGTTCAGCCTCTGCCTGGAGTGCAACCGGGAGCTGGTGGAGAGGGGCAAAGCAGAGGTGAAGGAGCTGGTGCCGCCCTATGTCTTTAAGACGCAAGACCAGTTTATGCAGTGCCCCGCCTGCCAGCGTATCTACTGGCGGGGGACACACTGGCGGGCGATGACCCGCAGGCTGGAGGGGTTGGTGGGGGGTTAACCGTATAGATTATTTATCAACCCCATCCCCTAGAAGCTTCTCTTTGACTCTCCATATATGATAGTCTCTTGACCGCAGTCCAGTATATTGCTACACTTCAGGTTGACAGTACTGGGGGGGAAACGATGGCTTTTAAGAACATACTGCTGAAGAAGAAGGAAGGTGTGGCCAAGATTATAATTAACCGGCCGCCTTTAAATATCCTGGATATCGACACCCTGGAGGAGATGAACCAGGCCCTGGCTGAGCTTAAGACCGATGACGAGGTCAAGGTGGTGGCCATTACCGGCGCTGGCGACAAAGCCTTCTCGGCGGGGGTGGCTGTCGGCGACCATCTGGGCGATAAGCTGCCCAAGATGGTTGAGGTATTCCATAAATTATTCATATCATTAGTCGAGGTAGATAAGCCCACTATTGCCTTAGTCAACGGGGTGGCGCTGGGCGGGGGCTGTGAGATAGTGGCTGGCTGCGATATGGCGGTTGCCTCGGAGAAGGCGCAGCTGGGCCAGCCCGAGATTAAGCTGGGGGTATATCCTCCCCCGGCCTCGGTCTTATTCCCCAGGCTCCTGGGCCGACAGAAGGCATTTGAGCTTATCCTCTCCGGCGATAGTATCAGCGCTAAAGAGGCGGAGAGGATTGGGCTGGTAACCAAGGTTGTTCCTGCCCAGGAATTCGAGAAGGCAAGCGACGAGTTTATCAAGCGCTTTACGGCTAACAGCGGGCTGGCTCTGACCCAGGCCCGGCGGGCTCTCTATCGTAATTTTGACCTGAATTTCTATCAGGCCCTGGAGGCGACCGGCGTTGACGCCACCATGGTCATGGCTGGGGAGAACAGCATTGAGGGGCTGACCGCCTTCCTGGAGAAGAGAAAACCGATCTGGATTAGATAGTCTTTACGGAGGTAGACGGAAGTGAAAGTTCTAACTACTGCCCAGATGCGCCAGCTGGAGGAGAGTTGCGCCAAGTCTGGCATAACCACAGAGATGCTCATGGAGAACGCCGGCCAGGCCGTAGCCGAAGAGGCGGGGCGAATCCTGGAAGATATCCGCCAGCAGCAGATTCTATTTCTCATCGGACCCGGTAACAACGGTGGGGATGGGTTGGTCGCCGCCCGATACCTTCATGACGCCGGAGCCAAGGTCTTCCTCTATTTCTTTGGCCAGAGGCCAGCCCGAGACCCCATGCTCAAGCCGATACGGGAGCGCCGCATCAAACGTATCGAGGCGGCCAAGGATGAAAGCCTGGATAACCTGACCAGCCTTCTGCGTTCAGTCGATAGCGTTATCGACGCCCTCTTCGGCACCGGCACCGCCCGACCTTTTTCGGGGCTGTTGCTGATGATGCTGGACAGGGTGAGGCGGGCCAAGATTAAGCGCCCCGATATAAAAATCATTGCCCTGGATATACCCTCGGGGCTCAATGCCGATAGCGGGGAGGTCGACCCCGGCTGTCTCTATGTTGATAACACCATAACGCTGGCTTTTCCCAAGCCGGGCTTGTTCAAATTCCCCGGAGCCGAGAGGGTGGGTGAAATAAGTGTGGTTGATATCGGCATGCCCGGGTATGTGGAAGAGAAAGCCACCCCGGAGTATCTGGCCGACGAGTGGGCTAAATCGGTCCTTCCCGAGCGTTCGCCCCAGGCTAATAAGGGCAGTTTCGGTAAGGTTCTGGTGCTGGCTGGCTCCGTCCCTTACATCGGCGCCCCTTATTTGGCCTGCAGCGGCGCTATGCGAGTCGGCGCTGGTCTGGTAACGCTGGCGGTAACCGGACGACTCCAGTCTATTTTAGCCGTAAAACTAACCGAGGTAACCTATCTGCCCCTGCCTGAATCCCGCCCCGGGCTCATTGCCCCGGAGGCAATCAAGGTACTCTTCCGCCAGTTCGACCAGTATAATGTTCTGCTTATGGGCTGCGGCATGGGCCAACATGAATCGGTGGTCAAGCTCATCAGGAACATCCTTCTCTCCCATCCTAAGGCTAAGGCCGCCAAGCCCAAGTTGCCTGCGTTAGTCCTCGATGCCGATGCCCTCAACGCCCTGGCGACTACGCCGAACTGGTGGACTCTGCTGCCCGAGGATGCCATCCTTACCCCCCACCCGGGGGAGATGGCCAGGCTGACGGGGATGACGGTGGATGAGGTGCAGCTGGACCGGCTGGGGCTGGCTAGAAAGATGGCTGCGGAATGGCACAAGACCATCGTCCTTAAAGGGGCTCATACCGTTATTGCCGCCCCCGACGGCAGGTCCCAGATTAGCCATGTCGCTAATGCCGGGCTGGCATCAGCCGGCACCGGGGATGTCTTAAGCGGGGTTATCGCCGGGCTGCTGGCGCAGGGCCTGAACCTTTTTGATGCCGCCGCCTCTGGCGTTTATATCCACGGTATGGCCGGTGAGGTGGTTAAAGCCAGGCTGGGCGATGCCGGCATGGTTGCTTCCGACCTTCTGCCGGAGCTGCCTCAGGTTATTAAGCAGTTAAAGGCAAGCCGACGTACCGAAGAGGCTGAGTAAGTCATGCTGTTAGCGGTTGATATCGGCAATACCAGCACTAAACTCGGCGTCTTTGACGGGGAGAGGCTTCGGGCTACCTGGCATATGGCTACTGGCGTCCATCGCATGGCCGATGAGTACGCTGCTCTACTCTTTAACCTGCTGCACCAGCAGGGCCTGAAAACAGCCGATATTAAGGCGGTTGCCTTGTGTAGTGTTGTCCCGCCATTGATATCCACCTTCGAGGAGCTTTTCGAGCGCTATTTTCACATCTCGCCGCTGGTGGTGGGGGCGGGGGTCAAGACGGGGGTGAGCATCCGCATGGATAATCCCCGTGAGGTGGGTGCCGACCGCATCGCCGATGCCGCCGCCGCTCACCATCTCTATGGCGGACCCGTAATCATCATCGACCTGGGTACCGCCACCACCTTTAGCATTGTCTCCAAAGAGGGAGACTACGTCGGCGGTATTATTGCCACTGGCATCGCCACCGCGGCTGAGGCGCTGTTTACCCGAACGGCGCAGCTGCCCCGTGTGGAACTGACCCACCCCGAGCATGTGATCGGCAGCAACACGGTGACGGCCATACAGTCGGGGATTATCTACGGCTACGCCTCGCTGGTCGAGGGGATGCTGACCCGTATCCAGAAGGAGCTGGGGAAAAAGCCCAAGGTGGTGGCTACCGGAGGCTACGCCGAGCTCATCGCCAAGGTAACCAATGCCATTGATGTGGTCAATCCCGACCTGACCCTGATTGGACTGAGACTCATCTACCAGATTAATAAAGCCTGAATAAATGGGGAGTTTAAGAGGGGTAAAAACCCCTCTTATAGGATAAAAAATTATGCTAACCGACAAGACTATAGTATTGGGCATAACCGGGAGCATCGCCGCCTACAAGGCGGCCGACATCGCCAGCCGCTTAACTAAAGAAGGGGCTAAGGTTGAGGTGGTTATGACCGAAGCCGCCACCTGGTTTATCGCCCCGCTTACCCTGGGCAGCATTACCGGGCGGGCGGTGGTCACCGACATGTTTGACCTCGACTCCCAGCGCACCCTTGAGCATGTCGTCCTGGCTGAAGCGGCTGACCTGGTGGTTATCGCCCCGGCTACCGCTTCCCTGATTGCCAAGCTAGCCGCCGGCATCGCCGATGAAATGCCTGCCTTAATCGTGCTGGCGACCAGAGCCCCGATTATCCTGGCGCCGGCCATGCACGTTAACATGTATGAAAACTCCATTACTCAAGAGAACCTGGCCAAGCTTAAAGCCCGTGGTTTTATCATCGTCGACCCTGCCTATGGCCGCCTGGCTTCGGGCAGGGTGGGGCTGGGGCGGCTGGCTGATACGGATAAAATCATCGGTACCATCAAGCAGGTGCTGGGTCGGAGCGGCGACCTGGCCGGTAAGAAGCTGGTGGTTACAGCGGGGGGCACCCAGGAACCCATCGACCCGGTGCGCCATATCAGCAACCCTTCATCGGGCAAGATGGGCTACGCCGTGGCCGAAGCCGCCAGGGATAGAGGGGCTGAGGTTAAGCTGATTACTGCGCCTGTTTCCCTACCCCAGCCAGCAGGGGTGGAGGTTATCCCGGTAAAGACAACCCTGGAAATGCAAAAGGCGGTGGCTAAGGCGGTGGCTAAAGCCGACGCCCTGATTATGGCGGCGGCGGTGACCGACTACCAGCCCAGGACTGTGGCTAAGGCCAAGATTAAGAAAGAGACGCCCAGCCTGAAGCTGGAGCTGGTGAGGACGCCCGATATTCTGGCTGAGGTCAAGGGCAGCTTTATCCGGGTCGGTTTTGCCGCCGAGAGCAACGACATAGTTGCCAACGCCAAGAAGAAGCTGGAAAAGAAAAAGCTGGACATGATAGTTGCCAACGATATTACCGCCGCCGACAGCGGCTTCGGCGTTGACACCAACCAGGTAACCCTGATAAATAAACAGGGCAAAGTGGAAAAACTGCCCCTGATGAGCAAACGAGAGGTTGCCGACCGGATACTGGACGGGGTGGTGGGGATGATGGGGAAGAAGAAGTAAAAGGGTTATATGGCAATCTATTCTCACCCCATAAAGGAGGGGGAGTTTGAGGGGGCTTTGCCCCCTCTCTTAGAAACCCTGAAAGGTAATCATGCCAGAAACACCAAAATCTGACATGCCCAAAGCCTATGAGCCGGCCAAAGTAGAGCAGAAGTGGTACAAGTTCTGGCTGGAGAAGGGCTATTTTACGCCCAAGATAGACCCCGAGAAGAAGCCCTTCGTCATCATTATGCCCCCGCCCAACGTCACCGGCGAGCTTCACATCGGGCACGCCCTGACGGCTACTTTAGAGGATATAATGATTCGCTGGCACCGCATGAAGGGCGAGCCCACGCTCTGGCTGCCCGGCGTTGACCATGCCGGTATCGCCACCCAGGTGGTGGTGGAGCAGATGCTGGCTAAGGAAGGGGTTGACCGCCACAAGCTGGGCAGGGAGAAGACTCAGCAGAGAATAAAGCAATGGGCGGAGAGCCGACGCCAGACTATCACCGAGCAGCACCAGAGGCTGGGGGCTTCCTGCGACTGGAGCCGGGAGCGTTACACGCTGGATGAGGGACCGAGCCGGGCGGTGCGCACGGCTTTCGTCCGCCTTTACGAGAAGGGTTTAATCTACCGCGGGGAGCGGATTATCAACTGGTGCCCGCGCTGCGCCAC
>JAUWXS010000111.1 GCA_030616265.1 Dehalococcoidia bacterium | reverse complement strand
ATCGAGATTATAAAGCCGGGTCGCCCCCATATCTTCTATGGCGATGTTACCCCCGAGCTTGCCGCTGAACTTATCGAGGACTATCTGGTCAAGGATAACCCCCGACCCGACCTGGCTCTGGGCACGGTGGGGGGAGAGGGCGTTAAGGATATCCCAGAATTTTACGAGCTGCCCATGCTTAAACCCCAGGTGCGCATCGCCCTGCGTAACTGCGGCATTATCGACCCGCAGAGCATCAACCAGTATATCGCCCGTGACGGCTACGGCGGCCTGGTCAGGGCGCTAGAAATGACCCCGGAAGGGGTGATTGAAGAGATAAAGAAGTCGGGGCTGCGGGGCCGGGGAGGGGCTGGCTTCCCCCCCGGTCTGAAGTGGGAGTTCTGTCGTAAGGCCCCGGGCACGGTAAAGTATGTGATTTGTAATGCCGATGAGGGCGACCCCGGTGCCTTTATGGACCGCTCTCTGCTGGAAGGGGACCCTCATGCCGTCCTGGAAGGAATACTCATCGGTGCTTATGCCATCGGTGCCAGCGAGGGCTATATCTATATCCGGGCTGAGTATCCGCTGGCGATTGAACGACTGAAACTCGCCCTCAGCCAGATGGAAGATTACGGGCTGCTGGGCGATAACATTCTGGGTTCTGATTTCAGTTTTCACCTCAAGATTAAGCAGGGGGCGGGGGCTTTTGTCTGCGGCGAGGAAACAGCGCTGATGGCATCTATCGAGGGTAAGCGGGGCACGCCCCGCTCCCGTCCGCCCTTCCCGGCCCAGTCCGGGCTCTGGGGCAAACCGACCAATATCAATAATGTGGAGACCTGGGGGAATGTATCCGCCATCCTGCAGAGGGGGGCTGATTGGTATGCCGGCTACGGCTCGGAGAAGAGCAAGGGCACCAAGACCTTCGCCCTGGCCGGCAAGATAGTGCGTACCGGACTGATAGAGGTGCCTATGGGCATTCCTCTGCAGGAGATTATCTACGGCATCGGCGGCGGCATCCCCGGTAATAAGCGCTTTAAGGCAGTCCAGACCGGCGGTCCCTCCGGCGGCTGCCTGCCGGCAAGCCTGTTGAACCTGCCCGTTGACTATGAGTCGCTGGCTCAGGCTGGCTCTATCATGGGGTCGGGGGGTATGGTGGTGATGGACGAGGATACCTGTATGGTTGATATCGCCCGCTACTTCCTTACCTTTACCCAGTCTGAGTCCTGCGGCAAGTGCGTTCCCTGCCGTATGGGGACAAAGCAGATGCTGGATATCCTCAACGATATTACCCACGGCCGGGGTAAGCTGGAGGACATTGACCTGCTGCTCTATCTGGGCAAGCAGATTAACGCCGGTTCGCTTTGCGGTCTGGGGCAGACAGCGCCTAATCCCGTGCTTACTACCCTCCGCTACTTCCGCGATGAATACGAGGAGCATATCAAGAAGCACCACTGCCGGGCGGCGGTGTGCCAGTGGATAGTCAGCGCTCCCTGTACCCATACCTGCCCCGCGGGCGTGGATGCGCCCCGCTATATTCGCTTCATTGCTAAAGGCAAGCCTGGCGAGGCAATAGCCGTGGTCAGGGAGAAGATTCCCTTCCCCTCGGTCTGCGGTTATGTTTGTATTCATCCCTGCGAGGCTAAGTGCCGGCGGGGTCTGCTCGATGAGGCTATCGGTATCAGGGTGCTCAAGCGCTTTGCCGTTGACCACGATAACGGGATGTGGAAACAAGAATCTGAGATTGCCCCCTCTACAGGTAAGCGGGTGGCTATTGTCGGCTCGGGACCGGCCGGGCTTACCGCCGCTTTCTACCTGGCTAAGCTGGGGCATAAAGTGACCGTCTTTGAAGCCCTGCCTGAGGTGGGGGGTATGATGCGGGTGGCTATTCCTGACTACAGGCTGCCCAAAGATATACTCCGGGCTGAAATCAAGGAGATAGAGGACGTTGGAGTTGACATAAAGACAAATACAAAGGTTGATTCTACGGATGAGCTGTTTAAACAGGGCTATGATGCCGTCTTCCTGGCTACAGGCGCTCACCAGGGCCTTAAAATAGGGGTTAAGGGTGAAGATAGCCGCGGGGTGATGGATTGCGTAACCTTTTTGCGCGAGGTGAGTCTGGGCAAGAAGGTGGAGGTGGGGGAGAGGGTAGCCGTTATCGGCGGCGGTAATGCGGCTATAGATTCGGCACGAACCGCCCTTCGCCTGGGTGCTAAAGAGGTGACCATCGTCTACCGCCGCACTCAGGATGAAATGCCAGCCAGCGCTGAGGAAATCGAGGGGGCGATCGAAGAAGGAGCCAAGATTCGCTTTCTGGCGGCGCCCTCAAGGATAGCTAGTCAGAATGGCAAGCTGGAGCTGGAGTGCCTTAGCATGAGCCTGGGTGACATAGACGCCAGCGGCCGGCGCCGACCTGAGCCTATTGAAGGCAGCGAGTCCGTTATGAGCTTTGACACCATTATTGCCGCTATCGGCCAGAGACCGGAGATTCCCTCTCGCTTTAATCTACCGCTGGGTCGGGGAAATACCATCGAGGTTGACCTCGATACCCTGGCTACGAGTAAAGAAGGGGTTTTTGCCGGTGGTGATGTGGTGAAAGGGCCGGCTTCAGTGATTGAAGCCATCGCCCACGGAAGAGGGGCGGCAATATCTATAGATAGATACCTGGGGGGTGTTGGTGAAATTGACGAGACACTGGCACCACCTGAAGCGCCGATGAAGGCACTGGAGGAAGCGGAAGAGGAGTGGCGGGTGGAGATACCGGCTCTACCAGCTGCCCAGCGGCTAAAGGGTTTTGACCAGGTAGAGCTGGGCCTAAGTGAGAAGATAGCCATTAAAGAGGCCGAGCGGTGCCTGAGATGCGACTTTGAGGAGCGAGAAGAGTAGCATAAGGAGGCTATGTTAGATTCGATCAGGCTAACTATTGACGGCCAGGAGGTTAGGGCCAGGCCGGGGATGACCGTGCTTGAAGCCGCTCAGTCGGCTGAAATCTATATTCCCACCCTCTGCGCTGACCCCGACCTTAAACCATACGGCGGCTGTCGCCTTTGTGTTGTCGAGATTGAGAAGATGCGCGGTTTTCCCACCTCCTGTACCACCCCCGTTACCGAG
>JAUWXS010000130.1 GCA_030616265.1 Dehalococcoidia bacterium | reverse complement strand
TACTCATTAGCATAAAAGTAGGAAAGAATGTAGTTAGTCCTGGAATGTATATTGGTAGCAAGGTAAAAATATAGTCTAACCCATCCAAGGGGAGTGTTTCTCAATATCCAGTTCTCTAATTGGCTAAATTTATTATTACAGCTTTCACAAACACTTTTGCGCAACACGTTTGCTGGGTGGGTCTTTATTGCAAGTTTTTTTGAAATAATATGAGATCTATTCTTGGGTTGCTTCTTCCCGCACCAGATACACTTATTGCTATACCCTGTTTCAGAAGGCTTGAATTCTTGGAAAGCTAGGAAGTTTCTCATTGTGTCCTGTTTCCCTATCTATCTTTATTCCCCTTCCTCAACATCAACCTCCTCGGCAATACCTATCCTCTTCACCGAGAGGGACACGTAGTTGACCATCTTGCACTCGATAAGGTCTTTGAGCTCCTTTTCGGCAGGGGAGAGGCTTGCCTTTTCCGTCTTGACCTCGATGAAGTCGATGCCTTCGCCGTACTTAATGCCGACGAAGTCTATGGGGTTGCCGCCGAAATAGAAGAGGCGGTCGTAGTGGGTCAGCTCTAAAGTGGCCAGAAGCTCGTTGAGTTTGCCGGCCCTGACCGCCTCGCTGGAGGTTATGGACTTGAGGACATCGCGGGGCAGGCTTTCCAGTATGCGCTGAATCTCCCTGACCGAGTCCGCCGAGGCTAAAGCGAAGCGGAGCTTATTAGCCAGTTTGTCTATATCGGGGGCTTGCGCCTTCCGTGCCCGGAAAATTAAGACCAGGATTACCAAGAGCAGGAAGAAGATTATGGCCAAGAGGGCTATTTCCATAGTGTCTCCTTTTACTTGGTGGCGAAAAAGCCCAGCGCCAGCTTTACCCTTTCCTCTAAGGTCAGTTCCTGGTCGGGGGGAATTGTTGCCACGGCGCGGGTGGCTTCTCTGACCGAGTAGCCGAGGGTGGTGAGGGCGGTCAGGACATCGGCGTTTTCCTCGGCGAGTTCGGGGGGTGGGGTTGCCAGCCAGCCGGCGCCTATCTTCTCTTTTAGTTCCAGGATAAGGCGGTGAGCCGTCTTTTTGCCGACACCGGGGATTTCAGCCAGGAGGTCGGCGCTGCCGGTGGCGATAGCCATGGCCAGCTTTTCTACGCTCATCGCTGAGAGCATAGCCAGCGCCAGTTTAGGGCCTAATCTTGAGACGCTAATCAGGGTCTGAAAGAGACCTAGCTCCTCGGCGGTGGCGAAGCCGTAGAGGGTGGCGTTGTCCTCCCTGAGATAGAGGTGGGTATGAAGCTCGACCTCCTCCCCCTTGGCCCCGATGGTGGAGAGGGTGGAGGTGGGCATATAGACCTGGAAGCCGATGCCGTTAACATCAACGATTGCCCAGTCGCCGCCTATCGCCTGTAACTTGCCTTTAAGAGAGGCTATCACCTTTTCTCCTCGCTGATCAGCAGGCTATCCAGATGCGTTTTGCGCAGGTGGCAGAGGGCGATGGCTAAAGCATCGGCGGCGTCGGCGGGGTGGGGGGCTTGAGCCAGGCCGAGCTGGAGCTTGACCATCTCCTGCACCTGCTCCTTGGAGCTTGCCCCGTAGTTGGCTACCTGCTGTTTTACCTCGGCGGGGGTGTATTCATGGGTGGGGATTTTCCCCTCGGCGGCGGCCAGGATGGCGATTGCCTGTGCCCTGCCTACCGCCAGTGCCGCCTTGACGCTCTTGGCCATAAAGGGGCTCTCTATGGCGACGACGTCGGGATTAAAGCGGGCTATTATCTCCAAAAGCCTCTGGTATATATAGCTCAAACGCTCCCCCATCGGGGAGCGTTTGGAAGCGGTCAGGGCGCCGTAGTCAACCAGGGTTGGCTCATCGTTTTCAGCCTTAATGACCCCGTAGCCCGTAGTTATCGTGCCCGGGTCGATGCCTAAGATTATCATTGGGCCAGGCTCACGATTGGTATTCCTCCAGGATGGCGTCGGAGAAGTCGGCGTTGCAGGAGACACTCTGCACCTCGTCCAGTTCCTCCAGTAGGTCCAGCATCTTCAGGGTCTGCAGGGCGGCCTTTTCTTCAAGCTCGACTATGCTCTTGGGTACCATGCAGACCTCAGCCGAGTTGATGGCTATCTTCTTCTGCTCCAGCGCTTCCCTGACCTTCTCCAGCTCGGCGGGCCTGGTATAAACCTCTATATAGCTATTCTCTATCTTGACGTCCTCGGCGCCGGTGTCGATGGCCTGCAGGGCCAGCTCTTCGGCGTCTTGAGCGTTGGTCTCCACGGTAATCACTCCCCGTGAGTCAAAGAGCCAGGCGACGCAGCCGCTTTCCCCAAGGTTACCGCCGTGGCGGGTGAAGATGTTCCTCACATCCTGCAGGGTTCGGTTGCGGTTATCGCTGAGCGCCTGCACCAGGATAGCTACCCCGCTGGGGCCGTAGCCTTCGAGGACCATCTCGACCAGGGCGACGCCTTCGGCATGGCCGCTGCCCCGCTTGATGGCGCGGTCTATGTTGTCCAGGGGCATGTTGCTATCGCGGGCTTTTTGCACCACCAGCCTGAGCCTGAAGTTTGCCTCGGGGCTGGGGCCTCCCTCCCGCACCGCCACGATAATCTCG
>JAUWXS010000087.1 GCA_030616265.1 Dehalococcoidia bacterium | reverse complement strand
GTCGGTCAGCATCTGCCCCAGGAAAGCGCCTACCAGCTGCCCCTGAACGATAACCCCCGACAGCCCCCGGCTCTGAGCGAAGTCCTTATCGTAGTGAATGGGCGTATAATCGCCCACCGCCCCCGCCCACACCACCAGCTGCTTGGTGGTCGGTTCCTTGACCAGCGGGGCGATGCCGTCGCCCACATTAACATCCTGATAAAAAAGCTGTTTCGTCATCTCAGTAGCCGATAACCATCTGGCGGCACTTAGCCACCAGCTCCTGCCTCTGGTTCTTACAGGTGCTGTCGAAGGTCATAAAGGCCATCCTGCCCATTTCGCCCTCACGCTCGCGCAGCCCGCTGATTGCGAAAACGGTGGTTATCACATCGCCCGTCTTTATGGGCTGGTAGCACTCAAGCTCGGTGCCGGCCATAAGCACGGTATTAAAGGAAACAATGGCTAACAAATCATCGACAAACTGCTCGAAGCCGATAGCCAGGACGAAGGTCGGCGGCGCGATAGCGCCGTCCTGCCACTTGGGGTTGGTGTCGCCCACGGCACGGGTAAAGCGCCGCACCATCTCCCGCTCGATGGGGTACTCTCTGGACTTCCACCCCACCCCAATCTTGCTCTTTAGCTTCTCGATGCCCGGCAAAGCTTCAGCCATATCAAAAAGTTTACTTTGCGCCGATAAGCCCTGTCAAGAAGAGGTAATCCTCTTTCAATTCCCCAAATACAATGTCATTGCGAGGAATGCAGTGACGAAGCAATCTCCTTGCCCAACCATTCCACCCCCCAGGTTATTTTTCCCACACCAACCCACCCACAAACGTCTTTCTAAGAGGGGGCAAAGCCCCCTCTTTAACTTAAAAGGGCGGTGGGTGGGTATAGATAAAATCGGGGTGGGGAGGCAGAGAGTCAATAGAGGTCTCACCAAAAGGAATCTAACCCCCCACCCCTTGACGGCTGACTTAAGCTAGGCTACATTTATCGTATGAAAGCTATGGAATGGCTGGGCGACAGGCTAAAAGTCCTCGACCAGACCAAAATCCCCAAAAAAGAGGCCTATCTGGAGCTAAGCCGCTATCAGGATATAGCCTCAGCCATCGTAGGATTGAAAATACGGGGTGCTCCCGCCATAGGGGTAGCCGTAGGCTATGGACTAGCTTTAGGCGCCCTTAAAATCAAGGCTGAGACGCAAGACGATTTCAGGCACGAACTCAAGGCTATCAGCCACGCTTTAGCCGCCACCCGCCCCACCGCCCGTAACCTCCCCCAAGCTTTAGAGAGGATGGAGAAGGTGGCTGAGAAAGACGAAGACGTTGAGCAGCTCAAGCAGGCGCTGGTCGCCGAAGCCGTAAAAATACACAGCGAAGAGGCCGAAGCCACCCTCAAGCTGAGCCAACTCGGCGCCGCTTTGATTAAAGACGGCTCCACCGTGCTCACCCACTGCAACACTGGCGCTTTAGCCACCGCCGGCTACGGCACCGCTTTAGGGGTAATCAGGCAGGCACACGAGCAGGGCAAAAAGCTCAAGGTCCTCGCCACCGAGACCCGCCCCCTCCTCCAGGGCGCCCGCATCACCGCCTGGGAGCTTAAAGAGGCTAAAATCCCCTTCACCCTCATCACCGACTCAATGGCCGGTTACTTCATCAGCCAGGGCGATATTGACTGCGTTATCGTCGGCGCCGACAGAATTGCTTTAAACGGCGATACCGCCAACAAGATTGGCACCTATACTCTGGCGGTGCTGGCTAAGGAGCACGGCATCCCCTTCTATGTCGCCGCCCCCCTCACCACCATCGACCCCGCGCTGGCGTCGGGGGCCGAGATTCCCATCGAGCAGAGAAGCCCCGACGAGGTGACCCACATTCAAGGTGTCGCCATCGCCCCCGCCGGCATCGAAGCCGCCAATCCCGCCTTTGACGTTACCCCCCACCCCCTTATCACCGCCATCATTACCGAGAGTGGTATAATAAGGGAGCCATTCGGGGATGGGATTAAAAAGATTTTGGGGAGTGGTTGAGGGGGGTACTATGACTAAATACGCTCAAACCAGAGAGGAATTATTAGACCACTTGAAAGACCAGATAAATTTTATGATTGCATCTGCTATGTCCTTTGACAATGGATTCGAAGGTGAAGCAAAAAGACTAGCAGTAGCCATTCGGATTCTAGTTCACGACACATCGCACTCTGACGCATTATTAACACAATTAAGAAAGATGGATATCCTCTTCTACGACTCCGCTTCGGTTTTTGACCCTAAAAACCTCATTCCTAGCAATTGTTTAACAATGATGAAACTATCCCCAGCAGGTGCACAATATGTTGCACCGCTGGATAACCTTTCCCCTGCTAGGGACAAAGACAAAAAAGTCAGCTTTGGCAGATGGTGGGATAGAACTACTATATATAAAGATAATGCAGACAATATATTCACTAGGAAAGATCTAGTGCTTGCTGTTGCAAATAAAGAGGGGGGAGCTCACATCGACCCAAAGCTCGACCAAGCTTATGCAAACCTTTCAAGATTCAATGCCTTAGGATGGAGAGCCTTTATAAGAGGTATAGATCAAGATTTCAAAAATACCCCTGTGCTTCCGAGTATCCGTCAAATTGCCCATGAAGTTTTAAAAACATTGAAAGCTGGAGTCTTAGACCTATTCTCTGATAAGGATAAGGAGGCATTATTGGAAAAGTTCGAGGCATACGAAGAACATTGTCCAAAACTTGGCAATTAACAATGCTTATTAAGGGAGTCTTTTAATGCCAAACGCTAAAATCGCCGTCATCGGCGGCAGCGGTTTATACAAAATCGAAGGGCTGACCGACATTAAAGAGGTCAACCTCGACACCCCCTTCGGCAAGCCCAGCGACGCCATAACCATCGGCAATCTGGAGGGAATGAATGTCGCCTTCCTGCCCCGCCACGGCCGCAAGCACACCATCACCCCCACCGAAGTGCCCTACCGCGCCAACATCTACGCCCTGAAATCTCTGGGGGTGGAGCGCATCATCGCCGTCAACGCCGTGGGCAGCTTTAAGAAAGAGCTCAAGCCCGGCGACTTGGTCATCCCCGACCAGATAATAGACCGCACCCGCCATCGGGCGGACACCTTCTTCGGCGACGGCATCGTCGTCCACATACCCTTCGCTGACCCCTTCTGTCCGGTGTTGAGCCGGATTTTGCATGACGCCGCCAGGAAGACAAAGGCTAAAGTGCATTTTAAGGGCACCTGTGTGGCGATGGAAGGCCCCGCCTTCTCCACCCGCGCCGAATCGCGGCTCTACCGTTCCTGGGGGGCGGACATTATCGGCATGACGGCCATCCCCGAAGCCAAGCTGGCGCGCGAGGCGGAAATCTGCTACGCCATGATTGCCGGCGTCACCGACTACGATAGCTGGCAGGAGAAAAGCGAAGCGCTGGTTGTCAGCGACATACTTAAGATACTGAGAAGCAACATTAATATCATCCGGGAAATCATCAGGCTGGCGGTGGCGGGAATCACTGAGGAGCGAAAATGCGAGTGCGCCAGCGTCATGAGTGTCGCCATCGCCACCAGCCGCAAGCACATACCCGCCGCGCTCAAGAAAAAGCTCGACCTGCTCATCGGCAAATACCTAAAAGGAGATAGCTGACCCCATGCCCGATTTAGAGTTCAACTGCCTGCCCACCATAATCGGCAGCATGCCCCACACCGACCCCGCCGCGGCCTGCGCCCAGGTGCTCGACTACCTGAAAGACATCCCCGCCTGGCCACAGCTGCCCCGTCGCTCCTTCAAGGAGAACATGAACGCCCAGTACAGCCAGGGCTTCCCCGGCATAAGGTTGACCGAGGACAGGGTCTATGTTGACCGAACTCAAGACCTGGACAAACCGCTGGAGCAGTTCTACACCGCCTACCTTGAGGAAGATGTCGATAAATACCCCAC
>JAUWXS010000042.1 GCA_030616265.1 Dehalococcoidia bacterium | reverse complement strand
GCTGGCTAGACCTCCCTGAGCTCGGCTTCTTTGTCGCGGGCTATCTGGTCGATGTCGGCGATGAAGCCGTCGGTAACCTTCTGTAGCTGGTCCTGGGCGCGCTTATGCTCGTCCTGTGACATCTCCTTGCTTTTTTCCAGCCCCTTTAGTTCGCTCATGGCGTCGCGCCGCTGGTTGCGTATCGCTATCTTTCTTTCTTCTACCCGCTTGCGCACTATCCTGATTAGCTCCTGGCGGCGCTCTTCGCTCAATGGCGGCAGATTTAAGCGGATTAGGTTGCCGTCGCTGGCGGGGTTTAGCCCCAGCTCGGATTTGAGGATAGCCTTTTCTATGTTGGGGATGGTGCTTCGGTCCCAGGGCTGGATAACGAGCAGCCTGGCGGCGGGGGCGGAGATGCCGGCAATCTGGTTGAGGGGGGTGGGTACGCCGGCGTAGTCTACCTTGATGTGTTCGATGAGGGCGGGGGTGGCGTGCCCGGTGCGGATGCTCGCCAGTTCCATGCGCAAGCCCTCAACCGAGGCTCGCATCTTTTCTTCCGTTGTCAATAAAACGGGGTTAACCACTCTACTTCTCGCTGTAGACCAGGGTGCCAATAGAATCACCCGCTACGACCCGCTCTATGCTGTTTGGTGCTTGAAGGTCAAAAACAATTATCGGCAGCCTGTTTTCCAGGCATAGGGAGAGGGCGGTGGCATCCATTACTTCCAGGCGCAGGTTCAGCATCTCGAAGTGGGTGAGTTTGTCAAACTTCTTGGCCTTAGGGTCAACGACGGGGTCGGCGCTGTAGATGCCGTCAACATTATTCTTGGTCATAAGTAAGACCTCAGCCTCAATCTCTATGGCTCGCAGGGCGGCGGCGGTGTCGGTGGTCATATAGGGGTTGCCGGTGCCGGCGGCGAAGATAACGACCCTGCCCTTCTCTAAGTGGCGGATGGAGCGGCGCCTGATGTAAGGCTCAGCCACCTGTTGGATAGTTATCGCCGACTGGATCCTGGTAGCTACTCCCTGGCCCTCCAGGACATCTTGAAGAGCCAGGGCATTGATTACCGTAGCCAGCATGCCGGCGTAGTCAGCGGTGACCCGGTCCATTCCTTCCTTCTCCGCCTTGGCTCCCCGCCAGATATTGCCGCCGCCAACCACGATGCCTACCCCCACCCCCATTTCTATTACCTGCTTAAGCTGCAGGGATACCTTGAGCAGGGTAGAGGCATCAATGCCGTAGGGGGTTCCGCCGCTGAAGGCTTCGCCGCTGAGTTTTAGCAGGACACGCTTATATTTGGCGGCACTCATTTTTCAGCTTCCTGGTTGCCTAGCTCGAATCGGGCGAACCGGCTTACCTTGATATTCTCGCCTACCCTGGCGATGGTTTCGGTGATAATATCCTGAACTGACCTTTCGGGGTCCTTAATGTATGGTTGAAGAAGGAGGCAGGCGCTTTGGGGTTCTATGTCAGCCCCTTCGGGCACTTCTTCCTCGCTAACGAATTGGGGGTCCATGGCGGCTATCTGCATCGCCAGCTGGTGGGCCAGCTTCTTGAACTCGCTGGTGCGGGCGACAAAATCGGTTTCACAGTTTACCTCAACCATGGCACCGACCCGACCTCCGGTATGGACATAGGCTTCGATCAGTCCCTCGGCGGTAGTGCGCTCCGCCTTCTCTTTTGCCTTGAGCAGCCCCTGTTCCTTGAGGAACTCAAGCGCCCTTCCCCTGTTTCCCCGGGCTTCAACGAGGGCGTTGCGGCACTGCATAATGCCCGCCCCGGACTGCTCTCTCAGCTCTTTTACCAGCTCTAACGAGATTTTCAAGCTGCCTCTCCTTTAGGTTCGTTATCGGGGGTGTCGTCGGGGCTGAAGATAAGGGGTTCGGTGATTTCGGTAATTTCAGCCTCCCCACCAGCCTCTGCTGCCATTCCACCGGTTCTACCCTCAATAACGGCATCGGCAATCTTGTTGCATATCAGCTTGATGGTCCTGATGGCATCGTCGTTGGCGGGGATGGGGTAGTCTATATCATCGGGGTCGCAGTTGGTATCTACTATAGATACCAACGGTATTCCCACCCGCCTGGCTTCGGCAATGGCAATCCTTTCTTTGGTGGGGTCGATAATGAACAGGGCGTCGGGCAGCTTGGTCAGTTCCTTAAAGCCGCCCATCTGGCGGTTGAGGCGCAGGATTTTCTCCCCCACTTTTAGCGCTTCCTTTTTGGGCAGGCGTTCAAAGTCCCCCCGGCTTTGCTGGTCTTCCAGGCGGACGAGGTAGTCTATTCGTGCCTGGATGGTGGCGAAGTTGGTGAGCACCCCGCCCAGCCAGCGCTGGTTGACGTAGAACATGTTGCAGCGCTGTGCCTCCAGTTCGATTGACTCCTGTGCCTGCTTTTTGGTGCCGACAAAGAGTATGTTGCCGCCTTCAGCGGCTATCTCGCGCACAAAGTCGCAGGCCCTGTCCAACATAGCCGCCGTTTGTTCCAGGTCGATGATGTGAATGCCGTTGCGCTTGGTGAATATATATTTCTTCATAGCCGGGTGCCAGCGGCTGGTCTGGTGGCCGAAGTGGGCCCCGGCTTCTAGAAGCTCTTTAATGGTGGCGGTATCGGGCAAGCTTGGTCTCCTTTCTATTATATCTAGTAGTCAGTTTAACAGTATATCATACTGCGTGCTTGGCAACAATATCAATTAAGGGTTGTCCCCTCCCAGGTCTTGTGTCCCACCCCACCCCGATTTTATCTATTCCCGCCCGCCGCCCTTTAAGGTAAAGAGGGGCTACGCCCCTCTTAAACACCCCAGAGGGTTGAGAATTCAAGAGGGACGTTAGCCCCATATGTTTTTGGGGGTTTTAAAGGGGGCAAATCCGGGGCCCCCGCAAAAATGAAATTTTTGTGGGGTGAAAAGACCCCTTTTGAAAGACCTTCGTGGGCGGGTTGGTGTGGGAAAAATAACTGGGGGGTGGAGTGGTTAAGCAATGACGGTAGACTCCATTGCTAAAAATCGGGAAAAGCTTTATTATAGTATAGGATTATCAGCCCTAGAGGGAATAGAGGAGAGGACAGGGATGCAGATTAAGAAGACATACAGCCAGGTACAGCCGGAGCTGCTCTATGACGAGGTCAGGGACTTTGTGCTCAAGCAGGGGGTGGTGGTGGGTGAGGCCAAGCTGGGAACATACTCTATGCCCGAGGACTCTTCGTCGTTTATCTCCCGGGGCATATTGACCTTTAATGCTAAGGGGGGCAAAGAATGCCTCCGAGCCCACATCGTGGGTTCGGCCAGGGGTGAAACCAAGCTGATAATCGATGTCGATGATAAGCTCTTCCCCAAAGCCAAGGTTTCTGCTTTGGAGCAGGACCTGGACTTTATCTTTGCTTCCTACGAGGTCAAGCGCCACTAGAAGCATATAGTCCTCGTAGCCTTCTTCCTTAATTCCAGCTGACTTTTTTGCCCGACTTTGAGCTGTGTTATAATTTAATTGTGGCCATAAAGACAGTAGCTACCAACCGTAAGGCTTATCATAATTACCATATCGGCGAGAGCGTAGAAGCCGGCATTGCCCTCACCGGCACCGAGATAAAGTCGCTGCGGGCGGGCAGGGTGAGCCTGGGTGACGCCTACGTCCAACCCGAAGGCGGGGAGTTGTGGCTGCAGAATGCTCATATAGCCCGCTATGATGCCGCCAGCTATACGAGCCATGAGCCGAGGCGAAAGCGCAAGCTGTTGCTGCACCGTAAACAGATTGATAGCCTTACCAGCCAGGTAGTGGAGAAGGGTTTTACTTTGGTGCCCCTCAGGGTGTATATTAAAGGTAGCCTGGCTAAGGTCGAGATAGCCTTAGCTAAGGGCAAGAAGCTTTATGATAAGCGGGAAGCCATAGCCCGCCATGATGCGGAGAGAGAGATGGAGCGAGCGATGAAGAGGAGAGGGGGGGGGGGAAGGTAGCTTGCCGGGCTCTTTAACAATTGAATAGGGGGACGCGCGGGTTCGACAGGGGAAGTGTGTTGCAGGGTCGCAGGCTGAGGTGCCGCTAACCTCATAAAACAAGTGGCAAAAAACAACTGGCGAACCTGAATTCGCTTACGCAGCCTAATTAAATAGGCTGCGCGCCCGCCCCACCTCCCCTCAATGGGTGGGGATTGGGTGTCGAAAATTGAGGTGCCGCCACCCCGATGTCGGTGAGGGTGTGCGAAAGAGTTATCGACTGGCCTGGCTAAACTCGGTCAGCAGAGGTTATTCGGGCGAGATTAAAGAGCTGACTAAGCCTGTAGTATATCCTGGGCAGCTTCTCTTGGACGGGGAGTTCGACCCTCCCCCGTCTCCACCAGAAATTTTAGAGGCGCTGGCTTTATAAAGCCAGCGCTTTTTTATTCTTGCGTGCTGAAGGACCACATGGCCAGGACAACCATGACCACGCCGAAGGCGGCTACTATCATTAAGTCCTCGCCGATGGACATTTTATGCCCGAAGACGGTGATGCCCAGGAAAGAGGCGGACTCGGCGCCGAGTATGAGTTGGCGTATGGGGTCGACGGCGTAGGTTACCGGGTTGATTTTGACCAGGACGCTCATCCAGTCGGGCAGGTTATTGACCGGGAAGAAAACGCCGGAGAGGAATATCATGGGGAACATGAGCAGCTGTATCACCGCCTGATGGGCTTCTATAGATTTTATCCGTGAGGCGAGGAAGATGCCCATGGCGGAGAGGGCGCAGGCGACCAGAAACATCACCGGCAGTAGCTGGAGCAGGATTATCGGGGGGAAGGTGACTCCGAAGAGGGGAGCGAAGGCGAGTATAATCCCCCCTTGAAAGAGGGCGATGGTAGCTCCGCCCAGCGTTTTTCCCGCCGCCACCGACACCCGGCTGATAGGTGCCACCAGTATCTCTTTGAGAAAGCCGAACTCACGGTCCCAGACCACGGATACCCCGGAGATGAAAGAGGTCATCAGCACCGTCATACCGATGATGCCGGGGAACATGAACTTGGAGAAATCAACCCCCGGGGCGAGCATACCCATGGCACCGCTCAAACCGCTGCCGAAGACGACCAGAAACAGCAGAGGGAAGGCAAGGGAAGTAACCATGCGCATCTTGTCCCGCCAGAACCTTAACAGATCGCGGTACCAGATAGTATATATACCCCATAGGTTGTTCATAGCTCTCCTTGCCTCAACGGGTGCTTTAGTGCCTTCTCTGATGACGGCCGAACTGCCGTACCATCTCTTTTAGCTCGCTCTTGACCGCCTCGTCCCGGAGCCGATGTCCGGTCAGCTTGAGGAAGACATCATCCAGGGTGGGGCGGCGCAGGCTGATGCTCAAGATTTCGGTTTTAAGCTCCTTGATCAATGTCGGGATGAACCGGTCGCCATTGGCAATCTCAAAGGTAAGCTGCTCGCCGTCGCTCTTGCTCTCTATCTGGTAGCGTTCTTTGAGTTCGGTTTGAGCCCGCTGGTTATCGGCTGCGCTCAGGGTAATCATATCTCCCCCCACCATCCCTTTGAGCTCCTGGGGGGTATCCAGGGCGATTATTTTGCCGTAGTCCATGACGGCAATGTGGTTGGCGTACTCGGCTTCATCCATGTAGTGGGTGGTGAGAAAAACGGTGGTCCCCTCTCTTTGGCGCAGGTCGAGGATGAAGTCCCAGAGGCGGTGGCGGGTCTGGGGGTCGAGTCCAAGAGTAGGCTCGTCGAGGAAGAGCACCCTGGGGTGGTGGAGGAGGCCGCGGGCAAGCTCAAGGCGGCGTTTCATGCCCCCGGAGAAGGTCTTGACGATGTCGCGGCGCCTTTCCCAGAGCTCGACCATGTTGAGCGCCTGTTCCATTCTTTCTTTCCTCACCGAGCGGGGGATGTTATACACCCGCGAGTGGAATTCCAGGTTTTCCAGGGCGGTCAACCGGTCGTCAAGGCTGGGGTCTTGAAATACCAGCCCGATGCTCTGGCGAACCTGGCTCCGCTGGCGGTCGGCATCAAAGCCGTTGATTAGCGCCTTGCCCGAGTTGAGCTTGGAGAGGGTGCACAGAATATTGATGACCGTCGTCTTGCCCGCCCCGTTGGGGCCGAGAAGGCCGAAGACCTCTCCCTCGTCGACGGTGAAGCTGATGTCATTTACCGCTGCCAGGTCGCCGTAGTTCTTTACCAGGTGTTTCACCTCAATCATATGTTTATTCGGCATCCCTTCCCTCCTTTAGCTATTAGGTAACCGGGAGGTAATCATCAAACATTATAGCTGGATTTTAA
>JAUWXS010000151.1 GCA_030616265.1 Dehalococcoidia bacterium | reverse complement strand
TATCCCACCGCATCACCAATGTCCCCGGCAGCTCGGACTACTATAAGGGCTCGGTGACCGCCTACAGCAACGAGGTCAAGAGCGGGGTGGTGGGGGTAAGCGAGGATACCCTCATTCAGTACGGCGCCGTCAGTCCCCAGGGAGCCGAGGAGCTTGCCGAGGGCGGCAAGATGCTCTTGGGCGCCGATATCTGCCTGGCCGATACCGGCATCGCCGGGCCAGGCGGGGCGACGGTGGGAAAACCGGTGGGGCTATTCTATATCGGCCTGTCCCACGGGGAGAGAACCTACAGCCGAAAGCACAACTTCCAGGGAGACCGCGAGCAAAACAAGCAGAGCGCCGCCGAAGAAGCCCTGGGCTGGCTGAAAGAGTACCTTATAAACCTGGAATAGATTCTAATGCCACCATCAATATAAGCGGCACCCTGGATGCCGACCTCTCGGGAGGCTCAAGAGTCTTATATGTCGGCGAGCCTGACCTGGGCAATATAGACCTGTCGGGGGACTCCACGGTTAGCGAAAAATAGAGTAATGCTCCAAGAAAAAAAGGTGGTCACCTGCTTCCTGGAATCGAAGGGCGAGATACTGATTCTGCGCCGCAGCGGAGAGGTGGGCAGCTACCGGGGGAGATGGGCGGGAGTCAGCGGCTATATCGAGACCACCGCCGATGAGCAAGCCCTGACCGAGATAGAAGAGGAAACCAGCCTGTCGCGGCAAGATGTGGAACTAGTAAAAAGGGGCGAACCGCTAACCGTTGAAGATAAGGGGCTGGGGGTTAGGTGGGTGGTCCACCCCTATCTTTTCCATATAAAGGATAGAGATAAAATCAGGATTGACTGGGAACACAAAGAGGCAAGGTGGATAGCCCCCAAGGATATAGATAACTACCAGACCGTGCCCAAGCTCAAAGAAGCACTGGCTCAGGTATTATAACCAAGGAGGTAAAGATGTCGAAGTCAATAGTCAGGGCAGCCTGTGGTCTGCTCATCCTGCTCGTCGTCCTAGCCGGCCTATCGGCTTGCTCCACCGAGATGGGTGAGCCAGACTATGCCAACCAGATAACGGAAAGCGCGCTGCAGGGCATGAGCGATGGTGATTACGCTAAACATATGGAAAACTTCAGCCCTGACTTTCAAAGCACCGTAAGCGAAGCTCAATTTGGTACCGGCAGCCAGCAAATAAAGAGTCTCATCGGCGACTATATCGACAAGGAATTCTGGTATGCCGAAACCAGCGGCGTGTACACCGTTGTTTACTATAGAGCCAGATTCACCGATGAGCCGGCGGGGGTCACCGCCACGTTTTACTTCGAAGAGATAGAGGGAGAGGTGTATATCGCTGGTTTCATGCTCGATTCCCCGAAGTTACTCGAGTTACGCGGAGAGTAGCCTTTTAATATAACCGCTAACCCCTTCCGCTGCCAGCAGCCCGTTCTCGGTAACTATCCCTCTAACCAGCTCCAGCGGTGTGATGTCGAAGTAGGGGTTTTTGACCCTGACCTGCGGCGGTAGCTTTCTCGGGGCAATAACCTCAGACGGCTCCTTCTCCTCCAGGTCAACTTGGCCGCTTTCCATTCTGGGGTCGAACTTGAGCGTCTCGCATAATACATAGAAGGGGACGGCGGCTTTTTGCGCTGCCAGCGCCAGCTGGTAGGTGCCGACGCCATTAACGATACTGCCATCGGCGCACACCCTGTCGGCGCCGACCATCACCTTATTAGCCGCCGACAGGTAAAGCCCCGCGGCCGTGTCATCGATAAAGGTAACCGTCATTCCCTGGCGCCCCAGCTCCTGGGCAATCCTCTGGCCGGTGCCGCCCGCACCGGAACGGGTAACGATTACCTCGATATGCTTGCCCTCGGCGAACGCTTCCTGTAAGACCGCCATCACCGTCGAGCTATAGCTGTGGGTCATTATCTTATCGCCTTCGGTAATCAGCCCTAAGCCGCAACTGGTAATCTCAGCTATAGCCTGCAGCGAAACCCTGGCTAACTCATCAGCCTTGGCAACGGCCAGGCCCTTAAGGTAATCCAGACCCTGGCTTGGGGAGCCCTCGGACAGGGCGCTCAAGTAACGGTTGACGATATTAAAAATGGGCGCCATC
>JAUWXS010000072.1 GCA_030616265.1 Dehalococcoidia bacterium | reverse complement strand
AAGTTCCTGGTGGGGCAGGTAATGAGAGCCACCAGGGGCCGTGCCAACCCCGCCGTGGTCAACCAGTTACTGGAGAAGAAGTTAGAGGAAGGATAAGATGGAGACTTACTTCAATATAGCTCAGATCATATTATCCACAGCCTTGATATTAGCCGTTCTGCTTCAGGTTAGAGGTGGGGGGCTGGGGGGTATCTTTGGTCAGGCTGACACCGTCTACCGGACGAAACGGGGTGTGGAGAAAACGCTGTTTCAGCTTACCATCGTCCTGATATTTCTGTTCGTTATTATCTCTATCATATCGCTGAGAGTCGGCTGACAACCTAAGGTAACAGCCCCCTTAATAACCCCGACTACCTATGCTCACCAAAAGTGCTGGCCGAAGCCTCTAGCCATGGCTCATAAAGGAGAGAAGGAATGAAGCTTAAGGTATGGTTTGCCGAGACCAGGCCCCAGTTCCTGCTGCTTTCCGTAGTGCTGGCCTTTCTGGGTAGTTGCATTGCTTGGTATGACGGTTATTTTCATCTGGGCTATGCCCTGCTCGCTTTCTTCGGGCTGCTGCTCTGCCACATCAGCGTCAATGTGCTCAACGACTACTTGGACTACAGGAGCGGCATTGACCTCAAGACCAAGCGCACCCCTTTCAGCGGGGGCAGCGGCATCCTGCCGGCCTCAAAGATGAAGCCGAGGCAGGTCTTCTGGCTAGGGATGGGCTCCTTCCTGCTGGCGGTGCCCATAGGCGTCTATTTCGTTATCGTCACCGGCTGGGCCCTGCTGCCGCTGCTGCTGGCGGCGGCGCTGTGCATCCTTCTCTATACCCCCTTTTTGACCAAGATGGGCTGGCCGGAGTGGGCTCCCGGGGTGGGGATGGGGACTTTGCCGGTTTTGGGGACATACTTTATTCAGACCACCGCCTATACCTTCCCCGCCGTTATCGCGGCTATACCCTCGGGTATCCTGGTGCACAACCTGCTGCTCTTAAACGAGTTCCCCGATATTGCCGCCGACAGGGGAGCGGGCCGAAAGACCCTGCCCATCACCATCGGCAAGAACGGTGCCTGGCTGGTCTATTCCATTCTGACCATAGTGGTCTACCTCTGGATAATCGGCTGGGTGATAGCCGGTGAAATGCCCCTCTTCTCCCTAATCGCCCTGCTCACCCTGCCTTTCGCTATCAAGGCGATTCGGGGCGGGCGAAAACATGACGACATGAGCCAGCTGGTGCCGGCCATGGCTAATAACACCATGGTTGTCCTGCTCACCCAGCTTCTGCTGGGCGTCGGCTATATCCTGGGGAGGGTTTTCTAAGCTAGTGTCCGTCGACCTGGTCTTGCTCCATCCCCCCAGCGTTTATGACTTCCGTGAGAAGGCAATTCTTTACGGGCCGGTCGCCGACCTGATTCCCTCGTCTTCCATGTTCGAGATGTACCCCATCGGCTTTACCAGCATTGCCGAGTACCTGGAGAACGCCGGCTATCGGGTGCGTATCGTCAACCTGGCGGTGCGGATGCTGAGCGACAGTAAGTTCGACGCCGAGGCGATGATAAAGAAGCTCAAAGCGCCCGTCTTCGGCATCGATTTGCACTGGCTGGTAAGCTCTCACGGAGCCATCGAAGTCGCCAGGATAGTCAAGAGGTGCCACCCCGAGTCTAAAGTAGTCTTCGGCGGTTTTTCCTCGACCTATTTCTATAAGGAATTAATCCAGTACCCCGAGGTCGACTATGTGATGAGGGGCGATTCCACCGAGGAGCCATTACGCCAGCTTATGGACTGCATCAAGCACGGCTTTGAGCCCGATAGAGTGCCTAATCTTGTTTGGCGGGACGAAAAGGGCAAGGTGCGGGAAAACCCCTTCTCCCATGTCCCCACCGACCTGAGCCAGCTTATGGTCAGCAACTACGCCAATACCGTGCGCTCGGTTATAAGATACCGCGACCTGGCCAGCTACGCCCCCTTCAAGGGCTGGAGGGATTACCCCATTACCGCCGTGCTCACCTGTAAGGGCTGTAACGAGAACTGCGTCATCTGCGGCGGCTCTGCCGCCGCCTTCAGGAAGTTCTACGGGCGGGACAGGCCTGTTTTTCGCTCTCCAGAGGCGGTGGTTCGGAGCGTGAAGCAGATTGAGCGCTTCAGCACGGGGCCTATTTTTATCCTGGGTGACCTGCTTCAGCCGGGGCAGGACTACGCCGAGGAGGTGCTGCGCGGGCTGGAGGGGGTCAAAAACCAGCTCATCCTGGAGCTATTTACCCCCGCCCCCCCTGGCTTTCTGAAGCGAATGGGCCAGGCCTGCCCCAACTTCTGCCTGGAGATTTCCCCCGAGTCCCACGACCCCCTGGTAAGAAAGGCTTCGGGCCGAAACTATTCCAATGAAGACCTGGAGCGGACGATTGCCGAGGCGCTGGATGCCGGCTGCGGACGGATGGATGTCTTCTTTATGATCGGCCTGCCCAAGCAGACGCCGCAGTCGGTGACGGAGACCATTGACTACTGCGACTATCTCTTTCGGAAATTTAAGGGCGACAAGCGGCTTTTCCCCTTTATCGCCCCCATCTCCCCCTTCCTCGACCCGGGGAGCCTGGGCTTCGAGCAGCCGGGGCGCTACGGCTATAATGTCCTTTTTAAGACGCTGGAGGAGCACCGCCGGGCGCTGGTGGCGCCCAACTGGAAGGACTCCCTGAACTACGAGACGAAGTGGATGAACCGCCAGCAGGTCCTGGATAGCGCTTACGAGGCGATACTGGGTTTGAACGGCTTAAAAGCGAAGTATGGGATTATCCCATCTGAGATGGCCGAGGTTGGCGAGAAACGTATTAAATCGGCCTGGGCGATGGCGCAGCGCATTGATGAAGCGATGGTGGGGGACAATGCCGAGGCGGAGCTGGCTAGGTTAAAACCGGGGATAGACGAAATCAACGCCTTCCCCGTTGTGGAGAGGCAGCAACTGGAACTGATGAGGGGTGGGGCGAGGCTAAGGTTCTGGCGCGCCTTCTGGGCCTGGCTGACGGGGCGCTAGTTATTTCAACACCACCGCCGTGCCGTAGGCCAGTATCTCCGAAGCGTTCTGCATAATCATCGAGGTGGTGAAGCGCATACTGACTATGGCGTTTGCCCCCTGTTTTTCGGCATCCTCTACCATTCTCTGAATGGCTTCTTCTCTGGCTTGAGCCATCATCTTGGTGTATTCGCTTATCTCGCCGCCGACTATGCCCCGCAGCCCGGCCATGATATCCCGCCCGATGTGACGGGCGCGGATAGTGTTGCCCTTGACCATGCCGATAGTTTTGGCGATAGCTTTTCCCTCAATCTGAGCCGAGGTGCTGATAATCATTTCTCGACCTCCTTAAATTCGTCGGTCTTAGCCTTTTTAATGCGGTCCTTGATGACGATGCCGATGAGCACCAATACCCCGGCAGCGATGGCGCCGACGGCGATGCGGATGAGCAGGGGGATTTCGGCATCCATAAAGAAGCCTTTAACCGCCCAGCCGATTAGAACCAGTATGCCGACGCCGATGAGGATAAAGGCTATATTTTGCCACATAATATACCTCCCGAAGACTAGTTATTAGCCGTCTTTTTCAGGGGTATCTTTGAAATTGATACCAAGCTCTTTCAAAAAGCTGTCAAGGGATTCTTCAGATGGAGCACTTTTATAGGTAACGCCTGTTCCTGTCTTGGTGTCTTCTAGGACGACTCCCAGCTCAACCAGCTTTTTGCGAATCTCATCCGCACGCTGCCAGTTCTTCTCCTGCCGGCATCTCAGCCGCTCCTCAACAAGGCGATGGACACGAGTATTAACCGTACCGGGTATAGCTGTTCCTCTTGCGGTCAAAGTTCCTGAGCCTTTTAGTGAAGCTTTCCCGTAAATTGTTCGTGGGAGCTTTAACCCCAAAACTTCCCGCGCCAGCGATACGAGAGTGCTTTGAGCCTTGCCAATACTGACGCCCACGTCGCCAGCCTGGTTTATGGCGTTGGCTAACTCAAACAGGCTGCCGAGAGCCTTGGCGGTGTTGAAATCATCGCCCATTGCCTCGATAAACTGCTGGCTATAAGACTCAGCATCAAAAGCCTCCCCACCACCAGGGTCATCTCTGGAAACCGCCCGCAGCAATCTCTCTACCCCCTTCGCCGCCGCCTCCAGCCCTTCCTCGGAGTAGGTGAGGGGGCTGCGGTAGTGGGAGTTCAGGATAAAGATGCGGATGGCGTCGGGGCTGTACTTAGTCAAAGCCTGCTTGATGGTTATCAGGTTGCCCAGGGACTTGCTCATCTTGTCCCCGCCCAGTTGCACCAGCCCGTTATGCAGCCAGTATTTGACGAAGGGTTTTTTGCCGGTGAAGCTCTCCGACTGGGCGATCTCGTTCTCGTGGTGGGGGAAGACCAGGTCCTGCCCGCCGCCGTGAATATCGATTTG
>JAUWXS010000040.1 GCA_030616265.1 Dehalococcoidia bacterium | reverse complement strand
CGCCCTGGTCAACCCGGATAACCCCTATATCCTGCGTGCCCATCTTCTCTGCGCTGCCTGGGAGTTGCCCCTGACCAGCCTGGATGAAGAGTTCTTCGGCTCTGCCTTGGTTCAGGAGAGAACCGAGCTTGAGGAGCAGGGGCTGCTGCGTGAGCTCAAGGGCAGGTGGCATGTTTCGCCGGCAATTGCCTACCCCGCCCAGGGGATAAATATTCGCGCCACCTCGGGGGAAAACTTCGCTATTATCGATACCTCCAGCGGCTCCCTCATGGAGACCATCGATGCCAGCGTGGCTCTTTTCCAGATCTTTCCCGGCGCCATCTACCTCCATCAGGGGGAATCCTATCTGATCGAGGAGCTTGACCTCTCGGGGCGCACTGCCTACGCCAAGCCGACTACGGTCAACTACTATACTCAGGATAAAGAGCTCACCGACCTTCATATTCACAGGGTAATCAGGGATAAAGATTGCCGGGGGACCAACGTCTACCTGGGCGAGGTTGAGGTCACTACCAGGGTGGTCGGTTTTAAGAAGAAAGCCCAGTTCACCGAGGAGGTAATCGGGGAAGAACCCCTCGACCTCCCCCCCCAGCACTTCCCCACCATTGCTCTCTGGTTTGACCTGCCGCCTGAGGTGGTGAGGCGGGTGGATGAGGGGCAGCTCGACCTTGCCGGCGGGCTGCACGCCGTCGAGCATGCTGCTATCGCCATCCTGCCCCTGTTTGCCCTCTGTGACCGTAACGATATCGGCGGCGTCTCTACCTCCCTCCACCCCGATACCGGCAAGCCCCAGATATTTATCTATGACGCCTATCCCGGCGGCATCGGCATTACCGAGAAGGGTTTTGACCTGGTGGAGGAATTATGGCAGACTACACTAAAGGCGATTAAAGAATGCCCCTGCGAGGACGGCTGTCCCAGTTGCGTTCAGTCACCCAAGTGTGGCAATAATAATAAGCCCTTGGATAAGAAGGCAGCGCAGCTATTACTGGAGGGGTTGCTAAAAGAATAGGTTGGTTGTCCCACCCTCCCGCCCTACAGAGGCTTCGCCTCTCTAGAACTCTAAAGGGGGGTAAAGGAAGTCCCTCATCAGGGATAGAGTGAAGGGGATACTATAATAAAGGGTTAAATACGGGTAGTTTAAGAAGGGTGAAACCCTTCTTCTAAAATATCTTCCCCTTCCCCTTGTAAGGGGAAGGGGATAAAGGGGATAGGGTTGAAAGATATTGAGCAAGCCTTAAAGCCAAGCCGCGATAGCTGGTTCAAGCGGGCGATGCACCTCTTTGACCGCCCCACCGTAGATGAAACGGTTTGGGCGGAGCTGGAGGAATTGCTTATCTCGGCCGATGTTGGCATGAGTACCACGGAAAAACTCCTGGAACAGGTAAGAAGGAGGACGAAGGAGGAGAAGCTCAGCCAGGGTTCAGCGGTGCGCGAAGTCCTGCAGCAGGAGATGGTCAAAATCCTTAATATCGAGATTCAGGCGTCGGCTCCTTCATCACTGCCCAGGGTTGTTATGGCAGTGGGTGTCAATGGCGGTGGTAAGACTACCTCTATCGCCAAGCTGGCTTACAGGGCCAAGAAAGAGGGCAAGAAGGTTATACTGGTGGCGGCGGATACTTTCAGGGCAGCGGCTATTGGCCAGCTTAAAAAGCTGGGTGGGGAGATCGGCATTGATGTCGTTGCCCACCAGCCCGGGGGCGATGCCGGGGCGGTGGTCTTTGACGCCCTGGAGGCGGCGCGCAGCCGAAACGTTGACGAGGTGATTATTGACACTGCCGGCAGGCTGCACACCAAGTTTAACCTGATGGAGGAGCTGAAAAAGATTAAGCGGGTGGCCGCCAAGGCTGACGCTACCGCGCCCCACGAAGTAATTCTGGTGCTTGACGCCGCCACCGGTCAGAACGGCTTAACCCAGGCCCGGTATTTCACCGAAGCGGTGGGGGTAACCGGCATCTTTCTGGCCAAGCTGGACGGCACGGCTAAAGGGGGCATAGTGCTGGCTATCTGCGATGAGCTTAAGATACCCATCTTGTTCATCGGCGTTGGCGACGAGCTGGAAGACGTGGCTCCTTTTGACGCCGAGGGCTTTGTCAAGGCATTATGCTCCTGATGATAGGAGGTAGAGTTTGGTTACCATAGGTATGAGCGGGATAGCCTTTACCATAGGGGAGGTGGGTATCAGGTGGTACGGCATTATGGTTGCCCTGGCGGTGCTGCTGGTGGTGCTGTGGGTGTTCTGGGAGATAAAGCGGGGGGCGTCGGTTTCTTACGATAATCTCCTTACCGCTGCCCTGGTGGGCATTCCAGCGGCCATAATCGTATCCAGAATGCTACATGTTGTTGACATGTGGAGTTATTACAGCACTCACCCGGGGCAGATAATTGGTTTTTCCGGGCTGACTATTTATGGTGCTATGCTGGGCGCTGTCCTGGCTATCTGGATTTACAGCAAGTTCAGCCGTTTCCGCTTTGGTTACGTCATGAACCTGGTGGTGCCCGGTGTCATACTGGCTCAGGCGATAGGCAGGGTGGGCTGCCTTATAAATGGCTGCTGCTACGGAACGGAGACCTCGCTACCCTGGGGGATAGTCTATACTGACCCTGATAGCTATGGCTATATGGCAAGCCTTAACCTCTCCGAAGGGATGGGCTTACACCCCACCCAGCTTTATGAGATTGCCTTTCTGCTCGTAGTTTTCGGGGTGCTTTTCTGGTTAAGAAGAAGGTTCCAGCCTGAAGGCTCGCTGTTTCTCATCTACTTGAGCGTATATTCGTTGTGGCGGGTGGGCATCGATTTTATCCGGGATGGAACGCCCTTCCTCTTCGGCTTACATCAGGCGCAGGTGATAGGCATAATCGTCTTGCTCATTATCATCCCCATAATGGTTATGAGGACGCGGTGGGTGAAGGTGGAAAGTAAGGCTTAAAGGATTTTAAGCGGGGACTCTAGTATCTTCTCTGTCTTCCTCCCCCGCCAAACCCCCCGCCTTTCCTGCCGCCGTAGGACGAACCGCCTCTGTTGTCGGAACGAGGGCGAGCCTCATTAACATCAAGCGTTCGCTCCTTTAGTGTCTTTCCTTTGAGGCCAGTAATTGCCGCTTCGGCTTCAGCCTTTGAAGGCATTTCAACAAAGGCAAATCCCCTAGGTTGCCCACCATACTTATCCTTGATAATGTTTACCGATGTCACTTCTCCAAAAGCGGTGAATTCCTGCCGCAATTCCTCTTCAGTTACCTCGCGAGATAAGTTACCCACATAGATATTCATATTGGCCCCCCTTTTTGTTGATAAGTACTTTCAAACCCACTCTGGTCTTACCTGCTGAGTCGCCTCCGTCTGGCGCTCCTTTTTGCTTTCAGGCGCGCCGCTTCTCTCTTGGATAGGAAATAACGATGGGATTTCGCCTCGCGCAGAACCCCGTCCATCTGTACCATCTTCTGGAAGCGCCTTAACAAGGCGTCTTGGGTTTCACCTTCACGCTTGGAAACTTTCAATGGCATAACGAACCAACCCATCCTAGTGACATACATAGGCCAGGTATTCCCCAGCCCATGTATGTCCTTCAGGTCAAACTAGCCTTGTCCGCTCAGTCTGACTTTGCTGTAGCACTCGCTACAATATACCGGTCTGCCTTCTCGGGGCTCGAACGGTACTTCGGTTTCCTTACCGCACTCGGCGCACGTTGCCGGAAACATCTGACGTCGGGACCTGTAGCCGTAGCTATCATTACCGTAACGCTGTGCTTTCCTGGCTTCGCGGCATGCGGGACAGCGCTTGGGCTCGTTGGTATAGCCCTTGGATTGGAAGAACTCTTGTTCCTCAGCGCTGAAGGTGAAGTCAGCCCCACAATCGGAGCATTGGAGTTGCTTGTCCTCAAAACTCATTGAATGACCTCCTCTCTTGTAAATAGTTGGCTAGAGTTGCGGTCATCCAACACTTGAGTAAATCTAAACTGGTTTAACTAAGTATACGATAACCTGAACCTAAAACCACCAATGACTATTATATACTGCGCCTTTTGCAAAAGTCAAGTTTTCCCGTGGCTTTAGCTAGGCGGGGCGAAGTCAATTATATTAAGCCTGAGCCTCTCCTTACCCTCCCAACGGTCTATCTCCAGGTTATAGACGATGTCAAGTTGGGGGGATATCTCGGCTAGGTAGCTGCCCAGTCGGAAGCCCACCCCGTCCCAGACGGTGCCCCCCTGCTTCAGTTTCAGCCTCAGGTGTTGGGCGCCGTTGCCCATGGTGCGGCAGTTTATTATCTCTGCCCCCTGGCTGAGGAAGGTGGGTGAGGGATTACCCCGGCCAAAGGGGGCTAGCTGTTGAATGGCATTGAAGGTGTCCCCGCTCAGGTCGGGCAGTGTGACCTTGGCATCAATATCCAGCTGAGGGCGAAGGTCGGCGTCGGCAAGCTGTTCTGTGGCCAGCCGGGAGAGATGCTCCTGGAAGCGGGGCAGGTTCTTGGTGGGCAGGGTAAAACCAGCTGCCTGGGAATGACCGCCGAACTGGGACAGGAGACTACGGCACTGGGTCAGCGCGGCTATAATGTTGAACTCGGGGATACTGCGGCCGCTGCCGCTGCTTACCGTCTCGCCGGTCCTGATCACAATAGCCGGGCGGTAGAATTCCTCGGCCAGCCTGCCGGCTATCAGCCCGGCAATGCCGATAGGATAGTCCTTATCGGCGGCAACCAGCATGGGTGAAATGCCCTGGGCTATTATCTGCTCTCTAGCTATGGCTAAGACCTTGGTGGTTAGCTTCTGCCGCTCGGTGTTTTTCTCTTCCAGCCAGATAGCCAGGTCACGCGCTTCCTGGGGCGAGTCGGTCATCAGCAGTTTGTAGCTGGTCATGGCATGTGCCAGCCTGCCGGCAGCATTCAGGCGGGGGGCGATAGTCCAGGAGATGCTCTCGGCGCTGAGGCTGCCTGGAGTCAAGCCCGCCTGGGATATAATCTCGCCTAGCCCGAGGCGGGGGGTGGTATTCATCATCTTCAGCCCCTGTTTAACCAGGTAGCGGTTCTCCCCGGACAGGGGCGCCATATCAGCCACCGTGCCCAGGGCGGCCAGGTCCATCAGCCCCTCCAGCTGCTCTTCTTTACCCAGGTTCTGGAGTAGAGCCTGAAGCAGCTTGAGGGCAACCCCAGCGCCGGTCAGCTCGGAAAAGGGATAGCTGGAATCAGCCCGCTTGGGGTCGATGGTGGCAACGGCGGGCGGCATTTCGGGCAGGGGAGAGTGGTGGTCGGTGATGATTATATCTAATCCCAGCCGGTTTGCCCGCTTGACCTCAGCCAGGGCGGTAATTCCGCAGTCAACGGTGATAACCAGGCTGATGCCCTGGCGGTGGAGATTTTCCAGGGCAGCTATATTAAGCCCGTAGCCCTCGGTGAGGCGGTGAGGTATGTAGGGGACGAGCTTGCCCCCCAGGCTCGATAGCCCCTGGACGAGTATGGCGGTGCCGGTGATGCCATCGGCGTCGAAGTCGCCGTAGATGGCGATATTCTCCCCGGAGAGCAAGGCCCGGTAAATCCTGGCTACCGCTGGTTCGATGTCGGGGAGTTGGGAGGGGTCGCCGGCGAGGCGCTTATCGCCGCTGAGGAAGGGTTCTAGCTGGGAAGGCTCGGTAAGGCCGCGATTATAGAGCAGTTGGGCTATTAAGGGGGAGAAACCGCCAGTTGCCGCCAGACGCTCGTCTGGAGCCGTCGGTAGCAGGTTCCAGCGGTAATGGTTCAATTTTACTCCTCAGAGTACTCTCGGAAGATGAGGACTGAGTTATGACCGCCAAAGCCGAAAGAATTAGACAGGGCGGTGATAACCCTGGCCTGGCGGGCTACATTGGGCACATAGTCTAAATCGCACTCAGGGTCGGGGTGGGTAAGGTTTATCGTCGGCGGTATAACGCCGTTCCGTATAGCCATAATGCATATAGCCGCCTCGACGGCGCCAGCGCTACCCACCAGGTGTCCCATCATCGACTTGGTGGAGCTTATCGGAATCTTGTAGGCGCGGTCGCCGAATACCCTCTTGATTGACTTGGTCTCCATCTTGTCATTGAGCAGGGTGGAGGTGCCGTGGGCGTTAATATAGTCAACTTCGTCAGGCTTGAGCCCGGCTTTGTCCAGCGCCCGCTGCACCGCCATAGCCGCACCCTCGCCGGTCTCAAGGGGGGCGGTGATGTGATAGGCGTCGGCGCTGGTTCCGTAGGCTATCATCTCAGCCAGTATTTTAGCCCCTCGCTCTTTAGCCAAGGCGAGGCTTTCCAGAATAAGAATGCCAGCCCCCTCGCCGATGACAAACCCGTCGCGCT
>JAUWXS010000100.1 GCA_030616265.1 Dehalococcoidia bacterium | reverse complement strand
TTCGATGGATAAGGTAATAATATTCGATACCACACTGCGGGACGGGGAGCAGGCGGCGGGGGGGACGCTAAATATCCAGGAGAAGCTGGAGATAGCCAGGCAACTGGAAAGGCTCAATGTTGATGTTATCGAGGCTGGCTTCCCCATCAGCTCTCCCGGCGACTTTGAGGCGGTTAAGCTCATCGCCCGGGAGGTCCGCAAGCCTATAATCTGCGCTCTGGCGCGAGCTCATCCCCGAGATATAGACCGTGCCTGGGAAGCCATCAAGGAAGCGGCGCACCCCCGAATACATGTCTTTCTCTCTTCTTCGGATATACACCTCGGTTACCAGCTGAAGAAGAGCCGTAAGGAGATTCGGCACACCGCCGCCAAGATGGTGGCGCGGGCCAAGAAATACACCGGTGATATTGAGTTTTCGCCGATGGACGCCAGCCGCACCGAGCCGGAGTTTATCCACCAAATCCTGAAGGCGGTTATTGATGCCGGCGCTACCACGGTGAACATACCCGATACGGTGGGCTACGCTATCCCCGATGAGTTCGGCAACCTCATCGAGGGCATTCTTAAGAATGTGCCCAATATCGATAAGGCTGTCGTCAGCGTGCACTGCCACGACGACTTAGGCTTGGCCGTGGCCAACAGCCTGGAGGCGGTGCGGCGGGGAGCAAGGCAGGTGGAATGCACCGTCAACGGCATCGGGGAGAGGGCGGGTAATGCCTCCATGGAAGAAATTGTCATGGCGATTAACACCCGTAAGGACTTTTTCCACCTGACGACCCAGATTAATACCAACCAGATATACAAAGCCAGCCGACTGGTAAGCGAGCTGACCGGCTTCGTCGTCCAGCCCAATAAAGCCATCGTGGGGGCTAATGCCTTCCGCCACGAGTCGGGAATTCACCAGGACGGTGTTATCAAGATGCCGATAACCTACGAGATAATGGACCCCAGAACGGTGGGCATACCGTCTTCAAGCCTGGTGCTGGGCAAGCTCAGCGGGCGGCACGCCTTTAAAGAGCGCCTGGCCGAGCTGGGCTACAGCCTGAACGAGGAGGACTTTAACCGAGCCTTTACCGCCTTCAAAGAGCTGGCCGATAAAAAGAAGGGAATTACCGATAGGGACATCGAATCGGTTATTGCCGAGGAGCAGCGTACCGTCTCCGAGGTCTACCACATCGATAGGGTACAGATTTCCTGCGGCGACCGGGGCATTCCCACCGCCGCCGTCAGCCTTATCGGCCCCGGGGGCGAGGTCCTGGCCGACGCCGCCCTGGGCACCGGCCCCGTCGACGCCGTCTACAAGGCAATCAACAGAATAGTCAATGTGCCCAACGAGCTTACCGAGTTCACCGTTAAGTCGGTAACCGAGGGCATCGATGCCATCGGCGAGGTATTAATAAGAATAGAAAGCGAGGGCATAACCTATACCGGGCGGGGCGCCGACACCGATATTATCGTCGCCAGCGCCAAAGCCTATATGAACGCCCTCAATCGGCTGCTAGCCACCAAGAAATAACTCTCGGGGGATAAAAAAGGGGTGCTAACTGAACTAGAAATGGTGCTGCTCCTGCCCCACCCCATCCGGTGACAGCCCATCATAAGCCTGACTTTTAATCACTCCAGAGAAAGGAAGCTATATTGACTCTAGCCGAGAAGATACTGGCGGCTCATGCCAATAAGAAAAGGGTAAGCCCCGGAGATTTTATCAATGTCCGGGTTGACCTGGTCATGTCCAACGACATCACCGCCCCCATCGCCATAAGAGAGTTTCAGAAACTGGGGGTAAAGCGGGTCTTTGACCCGCAAAAGGTGGTGATGGTGCCCGACCACTTCGTGCCCAATAAGGACATCGCTTCCGCCGAGCAGGCCAAGCTGATGCGAGAGTTCGCCCGCAAGCAAAAGATAATATACTTCGAAGTGGGCGAGATGGGCATCGAGCATGTGCTGCTGCCCGAGCAGGGGCTGGTGCTGCCGGGGGAGGTGGTTATCGGGGCTGATTCACATACCTGCACCTACGGCGCTCTAGGCGCTTTTGCCACCGGTATGGGCTCAACCGATATCGCCGTCGCCATGGCTACCGGCGACATCTGGATGAAGGTGCCCCCTACCATTAAGCTAATCTACCACGGTAGATTGGGCAGGTGGGTCAGCGGCAAAGACCTTATCCTCCACACCATCGGCGATATCGGCGTTGACGGCGCCCTCTATTCGGCGATGGAGTTCAACGGCGAGGCAATAGAAGCCCTATCCATAGACGGCCGCTTTACCATGGCTAACATGGCTGTCGAAGCCGGGGGTAAAGCCGGGCTCTTCGGGGTGGACAACAAGACGCAACTTTATGTAAAATCACGGGCCGAGCGCCCCTACTTGGTATATGAGCCGGATAGCGCTGCCGAATACTCCCGTGTCATTGAGTACGATGTTTCCGATATTGAGCCCCAGGTCGCCCTACCCCACTCCCCGGCCAACAGCAAAGCCATCAGCAAGCTGAAGAATATAAAAATCAGCCAGGTGGTAATCGGCAGTTGCACCAATGGTCGCCTTGAAGACTTGAGGCTGGCGGCTCAAATACTAAAGGGGAATAAGGTGCACCCGGAGGTACGGTGCATTGTCATTCCCGGCTCGCAGCAGATATACCTTGAGGCCCTGGTAGAAGGGCTAATCGAGACATTTGTCAAGGCTGGCGCCGTCGTCAGCACCCCGACCTGCGGTCCCTGTCTGGGCGGGCACATGGGAGTCCTGGCTGACGGCGAGAGGTGCGTCTCCACCACCAACCGCAACTTCGTCGGCAGGATGGGCAGCCCCAAGTCAGAGGTCTATCTGGCTAACCCCGTCGTTGCCGCCGCCAGCGCTATAATGGGCAAAGTTGCCAGTCCGGATGAGATTTCATAAGGGGATGAGGGGTCAATGGCTAAAGCACGCAAGTCCTGGCGGGAAAAGCTGAAGGAGACTCTTCTCTTCTAAAGAGCAAGGCCCCTAAACACATTACGGGGGATAGAAAGGGGCGCAGCCCCTTTAGAAAAATAATCTTCCCTCTCCCCTTCCTAAGGGGAGAGGGATAAAGGGTGAGGGGTTCTAAAAATATGCTAAAAGGCAAAGTCCATAAATACGGCGCTAATGTTGATACCGACGCCATAATACCGGCGCGCTATCTTAATATCTCCGAGCCTGCCGAGCTGGCCAAGCACTGCATGGAGGATATTGACCAGGACTTCGTCAACAAGGCCAAGCCCGGGGATATAATAATGGCCACGACCAACTTCGGCTGCGGCTCGTCAAGGGAGCACGCCCCGCTGGCTATCAAGGC
>JAUWXS010000122.1 GCA_030616265.1 Dehalococcoidia bacterium | reverse complement strand
AAGACAATCATATAGATGGTGCTGCTGCCTCCGCCTTCAGTGTCGGTAGGGATGCAGCTGCCCATGAGCGCCATGGTGGCGAGCACGGCGACAATTAGCACTAAACCCAGTATTTTAGACCGCTTCATTTTGCCTCCTATTATAGTTTAACTTTCAACTCTGCCCTGTAATGACCAGGGGCTTGTTTTCTCAACCCTGACTTTCACCAGTTTTCCCCGACAGTCACGGTTGTCGTCAAAGAATACCAGTTTATCACCTCGGGTGCGACCCTGCCACCTCCCCTTTTTCTGCCCCTCCACCAGCACCTCCACCGTCTTGCCCTTTAGCCGGGCGTTAATCCCGGCGGCGATGCTTTCTTGCAGCCGCTCGAGGTGGTCTAACCGCCGCTTCTTTTCGGCGGGGGGAACATTGTCCTCCAGTTTCCTGGCGGCGAAGGTCCCCGGCCTCGGTGAGTAAGCGGCTATATGGACTGTATCAAAATTTAGCTCGGATAGCAAGTCTGCCGTCTCCTGGAACTGCGCCTCGGTCTCCGAGGGGAAACCGAGCAGGACATCGGTGCTCAGGGCTATTTCTGGTATTCTAGCCCGTATCTCGGTAATGAGCTGGCGGTAGTGCTCGGCGCTGTAGCCCCGCTTCATTGCCTTTAGAATATCGTTGCTGCCCGACTGAACGGGAAGGGTAAGCTGCTCGCAGACCTTGTCTAAAGAAGTTACCGCCTCAATCAGCTTCAGGCTCATGTCTTTGGGGTGGTTGGTCAGAAAACGAGTCCGAAAAAGCCCGTCAATATCATTCAGCTCGTAGAGCAGGTCGGCCAGGTCGGGTTTGCCCGGTAGGTCATGCCCGTACGAATCAACATTCTGCCCCAGCAGGGTAACCTCTTTTGTTCCCCGCCCCACCAGCTTCCCGACCTCTTCTATGATTTCGGCTACCGTTCGGCTCTTTTCCCTCCCCCGCCGGTAGGGGACGATGCAGTAGGCGCAGAAATTATCGCAGCCCTGGATGATGGGGACGTAGGCGGCAACATTCGGCTGCTGGGGGAGTACCGGCTCTTGGGGGCTTTCCAGCCACGGGGGATAATCCCCGGGCTTAAAGAAGTAGTCAACCTGGGGGAAGCGCTCTCTAAGTTTGGCCGTGTCGGCGTTGACCAGGCAGCCGGTGACGGCAATGACCGTACCCGGTTTTGACCTTTTTAGTGCTTTAAGGTTACCGAGCTTATTAACCACGCGGTTCTCGGCGCTCTGGCGCACCACGCAGCTATTGAGCACCACCAGGTCGGCTTCATCGGCGGCGGCAGCTTTATAGCCCAGCTGCTCAAAGTAGCTGCCCAGCCGCTCCGACTCCGCCTTATTCATCTGGCAGCCGATGGTCCAGATATGATATTTAATCATGGTTCTTCTCTATAAGGATAGCCAAAAATGCCCCTTAATTTAAGGGGCACACTAGCCTGATATGGCGGAGGGGGAGGGATTCGAACCCTCGACCCCAGTTTCCCAGGGTAAGCGCTTAGCAGGCGCCCGCACTAGACCACTATGCGACCCCTCCCGGAGTTAGTCAAGCTAACGGGCTTTTATGATTTTACTATATCATACCCCCCAGCTTTGCTCAATTTCCGCTTTATCTCAGGGATAGCTTCCCGGGCGGCTATTTCCCCCTGCTCGATGCACTCCTGGGCGTGGTGAAAGTCGGCGGGGCTGATATGGGCTGTTTTGGGGTGAATGGCGATATCGGCACCCTTGACGGAGGCTTTGGCGATGATATAAGTACTGATGTATAGGGACTGCAGTAAAACATTAAAGATATTAGGCTCTTTCCGGCCTTTCTTCCCCCCCTTCTTTGCCTGGCGGGCTTTATCGCCTATGTCGGGTATTACGTTTACGGCAATGATGAAGTCGGCACCCATATCTTTAAGCACGCTCACCGGCACCGGGTTCACCAGGCCGCCGTCCACCAGGTAGCGGTCCTGCCACTTGGCCACGGTGAATATCCCCGGTATGGAAATGGTGGCTCTCACCCCCTCCAGCACCGACCCTTGGTCAATCACCACCTCTTCGCCGGTAGTGATATCGGTAGCCACCAGCGACAGCGGTATGGGCAGGTCGTCAAATTCAATATCACTGCCCATCATCTTTTGCAGCAGGTTGATAACCGCTTTACCCCCAAAAAGACCGGACTTGGGTATGGCAAGGTCGGCCAGTGAGAGCATCTTCATCAGGTTTAGCTTTACGGCCATCTCCCTCATCACGCTGCAGTCCTGTCCCCGGGCGCAAAAGGCGCCAACCATCCCCCCGATGCTGGTGCCGGCAATCATGTCGATGGGGATTCCTTCCCGCTGCAGGACCTCCAGCACCCCGATATGGGCCAGTCCCCACGCCGCCCCGCCCCCCAGCGCCAGTCCCACCTTTGTCTCTCTCATAGAGCTATTCTACCATAAAAGCGGGTTATTGAGCCCTTGACCGCGCTGTGCTAATATTGGCATAAGCAGCCGTGGAGATAAACATTCTAATCGATGAGGGCCTGGAGATAGGCGTCGAGCCGTCTTGGCTTGAAGCTGTCGCCCGTCAGGTGCTGGCGGCTGAAAATATCGGCGCCAAGACCGAGTTGGGCCTGGTTATCGCCACCGGGGAGAGGGTTAAGCAGCTAAACCGCGACTATCTTGGGGAGGATGAGCCCACCGATGTCCTGGCCTTCTCCGCCAGAGAAGAAGCCGCCGACCAGTCCCCTTTTATTCAACCCCCCGACGGCGTTCTCCACCTGGGCGAGGTGATTATATCTTACCCCCAGGCGGTAATACAGGCTGAGGAGCACCGACACCCGCTAAAAAAAGAGCTGGCCATTCTGCTCATTCACGGCCTGCTCCACCTTCTGGG
>JAUWXS010000152.1 GCA_030616265.1 Dehalococcoidia bacterium | reverse complement strand
CCGGGCCAGTCCGGGGGTAACATAGCCATTGCCATTAGCGGTCCACCTCGCCCATACAGATATCAATGCTGCCGAAGATAATTATGGCGTCGGCTATCTTCCAGCCCCGCATCATGTCACGGAGAGCCGTCAGGTTGATGAAGGTCGGCGCCCGAATATGGAAGCGGTAGGGGGCAATGGAGCCGTCCGACACCAGGTAGAAGCCAAGCGCACCCCTGGGAGCCTCAATATGCCCGTAGGCTTCACCTACCGGCGGGCGAATCAGGTGAGGCACCTCGCTCCTCACCTCGCCATCAGGTAAATCCTCCATAGCCTGCTCTATGATGCGCAGGCTCTGGCGCATCTCTTCAATCCTGACGCGGTAGCGGTCGTAGCAGTCGCCGGCGGTGCCGACGGGGATATCAAACTCAAAGCGGTCGTAGATGGAATAGGGGTCGGCGCGGCGGATGTCCCACTCCACCCCGCTTGCCCGCAGCACCGGACCACTGGCTGAGATATTGATAGCTAATTTCTTGGGCAATACGCCGACGCCCTTGGAGCGCGCCAGCAGTATCTCGTTCTGCTTGAGCAGACGGTCATACTCATCAATCCAGCCCGGCATTTCGGCCAGGAACTTTTTGAGGGCGGGGATAAACTCTTCGGGAATATCCTGGCTGACGCCGCCCACCCGCATATAGTTGTAGGTGAGGCGTTGACCGGAGACCATCTCTAAGAGGTCCAGAATCTTCTCCCTCTCCCGGAGCATATAGACGAAGGGGGTCATAAAGGCGCCGCAATCCTGCAAGAAGGAACCCACCGCTATCAGGTGGCTGGCGATGCGCTGGAGTTCGGCCATAATCACCCGGATGTACTCCGCCCGCTCAGGCACCGGAATCCCGGCCAGCTGTTCCACCGCCAGGCAGTAAGCCAGGTTGTTGCTCATTGAGGCTAAATAGTCCAGGCGGTCGGTAAGGGGAATGCACCCGGTATAGGTGCGCTCCTCGGCCAGCTTTTCGATGCCGCGGTGGAGATAGCCGAAGACGGGCTCCATGTCGACAATGACCTCGCCGTCGAGGGTGGTCCGCATGCGGAAGACTCCGTGGGTGCTGGGGTGGGCGGGGCCGATATTGACCACGAAGGGTTCGGTCTGGATGGTTATTTCTTTAGTCGTCATACGATTTCTTTTATCTACCTCTGTCCCCTATCGATTTTTTGAACCCTATCCCCCCGGGGTGATATCTTTATAGAAAATCCTTGCGTAACGGGTGCCCTTCGAAGCCCTCCCAGAGGACGATGCGCCTGAGGTTGGGGTGGCCCTCGAAGCTGATGCCGAGCAGGTCGTAGATTTCTCTTTCCTGAAAATCGGCGCCCCGCCAAAGGCTGACCACCGAGGGCAGGGTGGGGTTTTCCCGGTTGTAACACCTGACCTTTATCACCAGGCTGTGGTTATGCTCCAGCGAGGTGAGCTGGTAGACGACCTCAAAGTAGTCGTAGTAATCAACGGCGGTAATAGCGTTGAGGTAATCGAAATCAAGCCCGGGGGCGGCCTTTAAATAACCGGCTATCTCCAGTAGCGATTCGCCTTTGAGCAGCAGGCTCTCCGCCCCCGACTCGATAACGGCTTCGGGGAACTTCTTCTCTATTTGCTTGGCTATCTTATTACCCGAAAGGGCCGTCGTCATTTGCTATTTACCCTCCTGGATAAGGCTTCTACTGGCTACCTTTTTGTGCAGCATTCTTATGGCGTGAATCAGGGCTTCGGGGCGGGGGGGGCAGCCCGGGAGATAGACGTCGACGGGTATTATTCGGTTATAGCCCGGCACCACGCTGTAAGAGGAACGGAAAATGCCGCCGCTGATGGCGCATGCCCCCATGGCGATTACCCACTTGGGCTCGGCCATCTGGTCGTAGATTCGCTTCACCTGGGGCGCCATCTTCCAGGTCAGCGTGCCGGCGGTAATAATCAGGTCGGCTTGGCGGGGGGAGGCGCGGACTATCTCCATGCCGAAGCGGGAGAGGTCAAACCGGGAGGCCTCGGTAGTGATAAACTCGAAGGCGCAGCAGGCGGGGAAACAGACCGCCGGCCACATTGAAGAGCGCCGTCCCCAGTTGAGT
>JAUWXS010000074.1 GCA_030616265.1 Dehalococcoidia bacterium | reverse complement strand
AACGCCACAGTTCAGGCAGCGCTTGGCTTCCTCAATAGCCGCCTTCTCGTTAAAGCCCAGCTCAACCTCGGCAAAGCCTTCCCGCTTCTTCACATCAAGGGTAGGCATATCCTGCCTCAGCTTTGCCTCCACCCCTTCTTTGGATACCTCTTCTACCTTCTTAATCGGGGCGGGTCGGCCCTCTTTCAGGTCAACCCCCCTCAGGTAGCGGTCTATAGAAATGGAGGCTTCCTTGCCCGCGGCAATAACGGCAATGACATCCGAAGGGCCGGAAACCACATCGCCGCCGGCGAAAACACCGTCAATATTTGTCTGCAGGGTGACAGGGGCAACCACCACCGTCCCCCAGCCCGTATATTCCAGCTCTTTGGGCAGCATTGCCTTATTCACCCCCTGCCCCACGGCAAAGATGACGTTATCAACGTCCATATCGAACTCTGAGCCTTCAATCGGCACCGGGCGCCGCCGCCCGCTGGCATCGGGTTCTCCCAGCTCCATCTTGATGCACTGGATACCGGTTAGCTGGTCACCCTTGGTCAGGACTTTAACCGGTGCCGCCAGGATGTGGAGCTTTATACCTTCCCGCTCGGCTTCGTCCACCTTGTCACTGTCCGCAGGCATTTCCGCCCGCGAGCGCCGGTAGACAATGGCAATCTCTTTAGCCCCCAGGCGCTTGGCCACTCTGGCAGCATCCCTCGCGGCGTGACCACCGCCGATAACGGCAACCCGTTCCCCGAGACTAACCTTAGTTCCCGAGTTCACCTTGTTTAGAAAATCAAGGGCATGAATTACACCCTTGGCCTCTTCATTGGGTATACCCATCTTCTGGCTTACCCCGGCGCCGGTAGCTAAGAATATCGCCTGATAGCCCTGATTAAAGATATCCTCGAATCTCTTCACCAGGGTATTGGTCTTTATCTCCACCCCCAGCTCTTCTAGATAGCTGATTTCATTGTCCAGCACCTTGTTAGGCAGGCGGTATTCAGGAATACCGTAGCGTAGCAGACCGCCGGCCTTGGGAGCAGCCTCAAAAACAGTAACTGGATAGCCTTCTCTTATCAGGTCATAGGCGCAAGCCAAGCCCGTCGGACCTGAGCCGATAACGGCCACCTTGTCTTCTTTAGTCCTCTCCACCGGGGTGGCTTTTTCTCGGCCCACGCTCAGTTCATAGTCAGCCATAAAGCGCTTTAGCGAGCGGATAGACACCGGCTCATCAACCTTACCCCGTTCGCAGTCTGCTTCACAGGGATGAGTGCAGACCCTTCCGCAAACGCCGGCAAAGGGCATAGTCCGCCGCAGCACCTCAAGCGCTTCTTTGAACTTACCCTCCGAAATAAGGGCTACATACCCCTGGGCGTTAACCCCCACCGGGCAGGCAACCCGGCAGGGCGCATAGCCCCGCTTATCAATGGTAAAGGCGTTGGGCACAGCCTGAGGGAACGGGCGGTAAATCGCCTTTCTCTGGCCCAAGCCCAGGTCAAATTCGTTAGGCACGGTAACCGGGCAGACATCAGGGCACTCGCCGCAACCGGTGCACTTGTCCACGTCCACATATCTAGCCTTCTTGGTTATCTTGGCTTTGAAATTGCCCACGTAGCCCTCGACACCGGTCACCTCGCTGTAGGACATCAGCTCGATATAGGGGTGAGCGCCCACCAGGCTCATCTTGGGAGTCAGAATACAGGCTGAACAATCCAGGGTGGGGAAGGTCTTATCCAGCTGTATCATGTGCCCGCCAACGCTCGGCTCCTTCTCTACCAGATAGACCTTGTGCTTAGAATCGGCAATCTCCAGAGCCGCCTGGATGCCGGCCACACCCCCTCCCACCACCAGGGTATTGGGGTTAACCGGGACTTCTTTAGTCTCCAGTGGTTCCTGGTAGTAAACGCGCCTTACGGCGGCGCTTACCAGAGCCTTGGCTTTCTCGGTAGCGGCAGCCGGGTCCTCGGTTATCCAGGAGCAGTGCTCCCTGATATTAGCCATCTCGAAGAGATAGGGGTTCAGCCCCGACTCCTGGCAGACCCGTCGGTAGGTTCGCTCATGCATCAGCGGCGAACAGGAAGCCACCACGACGCGGTTGACCCCCATCTCCTTGATATCCTGTCGGATAAGGTCCTGCCCCGGGTCGGAACACATATAGGTATACTTCCGAGCAATGGTTACCGCCGGCAAACCTTTGGCGAATTCGGTAACCGCCTCCACGTCTACTTTCCCCGCAATGTTAGTCCCACAATGACAGATGTAAACTCCAATTTTGGGCTCCACTTTGCCCTCCTTTACCTTTTCTCTATTCAGTGGGAAGAATCAAAAAGCGCAGCTAGACAAATCAAACCATCTTAACATATGAAAATATTGCGGTCAAGAAAAAGGCGCCCTTTTGATTGCGCCCTTTTGATTACGGAAGAAAAGAGATTTATCACCTATTTCTCGGTGGATAGCTCGTCCAGCTTATCCACCACCCCTTTCTGCCCCATGGCCAGCGTCAGGTCGCTGCGTGTCCTTTCCAATACTCCGCGAACCATGTCGGTGGTATGGCGCAGCCCCCCGGTTATGGCATCGGGGAAGTCCATGGTAACCAGTGTATTGTAGATATCGTCCATGGCTGCCAGCAATACCTCCCCCTGGGACAGGTCACCCCGCCTCATGCTATCCAGTAGATAGCGCCGCAGCTCACCGACAGCTTCACCCGTTCCCTTCAGGTAGGCGACAGCGTCAACGCCCAGCTCATCGGGGTCGGGCAGACGCTTCCCGGTCACCAGCGCCAGGGTAATACTGCCCTCGGCAAACTCTTTTTGGGCATCCCTGACAAATCCGGCATAGCCCAGCTCGCCATAGGCAGAGGCTGCCTGCTCAGCCTCGGCTAAAAGGCTGCGGGCTGACTTGAGCAATTCTTGAGCCCTGTCGAACTCCTGGCGGTGGACGGCGCGGATGGCCCGGCTGCAGTGGCGAATCGCCTCACGGCAGCGGGGCAATACCTTCTCCCTGGCAGCATCTTTAGCCGCCAAACTATCACGAATCTTGTCGGCGATTGGTTCCAGGTTATCGGTTAGTCCGCTCATTTGCCTGCCTCAAAGCCGGCTGTTATTTTTCGGGCGGCTTCGGCGATATCCTTAGCCCCCAACAGGGCGCTAATCACCGCCACCGCATCGGCGCCGGCCGCCGAAACCTCAGCCGCATTATCCTTATTGATACCCCCGATAGCCACCAGGGGCAGGCTTACCGCCCGCCTGACCTGGCGAAGCCTTTCCGGGCCGACTATTTTGGGCTTTTCCTTGGAAGATGTCGGGTAGATCGAGCCCACGGCAATGTAGTCAGCCCCGTCAGCTTCAGCCGCCTTAGCCTGCTCGACGGTGTTCACCGAGCAGCCCAGTATCATGTCAATGGGCAGCAGCCCACGGGTTACAGCTATGGGTAAATCTTCCTGCCCCAGGTGCAGCCCGTCGGCGCCAGCCGCCAGAGCTATATCAAGATAGTCGTTGACGATAAAGAGCACGCCGTGCTCAGCGCAAAGCTTCTTTAGCTGCTCAGCTATGGGCAGCAGCTCGCCCTTGCTGGAGAACTTATCGCGCAGCTGAATAGCCCTGGCCCCACCCCGAATTAGCTGTTCGGCTACCTCAAGGTGGCGGCGACTGCCCAATGCCTGGCTGTCGATGATGGCATAGAGCCCGCTTAAACTTTGGGTCTTATCCTGGCGCAGTAACCCGGAGAGCAGCTTCTGCTCTATAGTATAGAGGGCGAAGCGTGCCTGTTTGAACTTCTCCGCGTCTAACTTGGGGGTGGTGCCTGGAATCTTGGCCAGCTCCTCCAGTATTCTCAGTGCTTCCTGGACCCTCCTAGCATTAGCCACCACCGTTATCGGCAGCTCCCTTTGTTTATCTTCATCAGGGACTTCAATATCAACGCCGACGTCGCTTTCCGAGTCTCGCGACTGGATAAGCGTCTGGTTAAACGACCAGTCGCCCCTCAGAATTTCGTGGCGTATAGTCTTTAGCTGCTGGCTTAGCTCCGCGTCGTTAAGCATCATCCGCGCCAGCTCTTCCAGAAGGTGAAGCCCCTCGCCGGCACGGTTGAGGTTGGCATCGATAATGCGTTGCCGCTGGTTTGGCATCGGCTTCGGTGAAACCATATCTTGCTCCCAGGCAGCTAATTCTAGCATAGCCAGATTAAAGATAAAAGCTTTAGTCCTCGCCAACGGCGTTCTCGATCAGCTCAATTCGCGATGGCTTACTCTTCTCATCCAGTTCTATGACCACCACATCGATGCGCCATAGCTGGGGCAGGTTATCATGGGCCTGCTGATAGTGAGCGGCGACCGCCCTTAATCTTTCCCTCTTATCGGCGGTTATCGACTCTTCGGGGGTGCCGAACTCCAGGCTCCTTCTGGTCTTTAC
>JAUWXS010000034.1 GCA_030616265.1 Dehalococcoidia bacterium | reverse complement strand
GAGGAAAGCTTCCTGGCCTTGAGTAACTCGTGCGCCTCATGAATGGTCAACTGCTGCGCTATCATTCCAGCACTGCCTTCACCCTGAAGTATTCCCCCTCTTTACGGGGGGCGTTGGCTAGCGTCTGCTCCTGGGATAGGGAATCAGCCACTTTGTCGTCCTTGGTTACATTCTGTAGGGGGATGGACTGGGCGGTAGGCGGGACGTCGGTGATGTCCACCTGCTGTAATACCTCAAAGTTCTCCAGGATGTTGGATAACTGCTCTCGGAACCGGTCGACTTCGGTCTCGGTCAGGCCCAGCCGGGCAAGACGGGCAATGTGCAGTACTTCTTCACGGCTTAGTTTCATAATGGGGTCATTATAGCACTCAAATTTAAGGGCAGGCAACAGAGGTAGCTTCCCCACCCCCCAGGTTGTTTTTCCCACCCGTCCCACCCTCAAAGGTTTCACCTCTAAAACTCCTCCCCAATTATCGGGAGTTTAAGAGGGGCGAAGCCCCTCTTTCTAAATAAATTCCTCCCCATCCTGCTATAATAACACCATGATAAGCGCCCGCTTCATAATAGCCATAGTCACCACCCTGCTCGAAGAGGCAGCTATAGCTGTGATTGCCCTCTGGCTCCTGCCCAAGGTAGACATCCACCTGCCCCTGGCCGTACTCATCATCTTCATGCTGGCCTGGGCGGGCTTCGCCGTCTTCAGCTACCGCATGGGCACCCGGGCACTTAAGAGAAAGCCCGAAGGCGGCTTATCCGATATGCTCGGAACCAGGGGAAAAGTGGTCAAACGCCTCGACCCCGAAGGCATGATCCGAATCAAGGGCGAGCTCTGGAAGGCAAAATCGGCGGGCAGGAAGATAGAAACCGGTGAAGAGGTCACCGTGGTCGGGCAAAGGGGGCTCAAGCTCATCGTGGAGAGGGAAGGACGGCGGAAAAAGCCTTAATGACACAACGGGGACGCCAATTCAAAAAACCTTTACCTAAAATCCCTGCGTATTTGACATAACTAGAAAAACAAATCCCCAAAATCGGTCGGACGGGAGTTGCTGCCCCCCGGTTAGTAGTAGTACGAGTATTCGTCGCGCTTATAAACGAAGGAGACGACGGTCAGGGCTATCCCCACCGCGATAAGCCCGATGCAGTATATGCCCAGAGGGGTAAGGACGTCGGTGATAAGCAGTGGTGCCCATGTCTGTAGGGTAGAGGGTATATCACTCTGGACTAGCTGGCTGTTGGCAACGCTCCTGGCAACGAGGGCGCCGACCAGGCTAACCACGCCGACGCTTAAGAAGGTTATACCTATCTGGCGGGTGCTGCCTCTCACCGCGAGGTGTAACAGTATAATGAGCAGGGTCATCAGCAGGCTGAAAGCAATCAGAACTATAAAGGCTAGGTTGAAATAGTTAACATATTGCTTTGCTCGCTCGATTTGTTCCATGACCTCGGCGTCAAGCAGGGTTTCATCAAGCTCAAGCGTTGATGGTATCTCATCGGAAATAAGCTGGTAGTATTCATTAAATGCCAGCTCTATCTCGGCGGGGGGGAAGCCGACAAGCTCGGGTGGGGGTGAGGCTAACACGGCGGCCAGCAGGTTTTCCCTGAACTCTTCCTTCACCGTCTCCAGGGATATTATCAGGCTCAGGCTCTCGCTTCTGCCCTCAATGTAGTCATAGAAGACATAGATGCCTTCTCGTGCCTGCTCCTTCATCCAGGGCTCAAGGTCGGCGATGGTATCACCCAGGACCGTATCAAGAGACTCGCCCATAAAGTCAGCCGCCTCGGGGGGAATCTGTTCGGTGATTATTTCGTCGGTCAGCGAAGCTATATCAAGCCTCTCCACATGTTCGGCGACGAAATCGGGATTGAGGACGCTCAGATGCAGGGTGAGGGCAGTGCCGAAAACCAGTAGGGACAGGGAAAGAAGCATGCCCAGGATAACCAGCAATATAACCTTAAAGACCTTCATTGGGGGGCATTTTATCACTCGGCTGGCGGTAATGCAAGGGTTTAGCCGCCAAAGGGGCAGAAGCGGTTTAAGCCAAGCAGTTTGGCTGCCCCGGATATAGTAACGCCGTAGAAGACTACCGGCTTGGATGTTATGAACTGGTCAATAGTATCGTTTACGATGGTGGTGCCGGTTACCAGGGCGATGTCACACCACTTCAGGTTCTCCGCAGTCTGGCGGGGGTCGTCTATCTTTACGCCGAACTTCTCCTGGCCGATGTTGTCCCGGTCCATATCGCTTACCCTCAGCTCGAACTGCTTAGCCAGCGCCTCTACCATCCTGGGCTGAAAGCCGACCATGGCTACTCTGGGCTGGCCGTAACTTTTCTCAATATAGCTTGCCAGCTCGGTGGCACATTCCCTGGGCTGCTTGTCTTTACAGTGTACCGTCTGGGTTACCAGCCCCAGGTGATTCATGACGGCGTTGAGGCTGGAGATGAATATTGCCCTCCGGAAGTTGTTTTGCAAGTCCATTTCGGCAATCTCAGACAGCCGACCGGTGAAGTCGCCGTACATATCGGTAAATGCCTGCCCCCGTGAGCCCCTGAACTCAGCCTGTATCAGCCGCTCCACCCCCCTCACCAGCGGGTAGTCTTTGTCCTCGGGGTTGCCGATAGCCTGCTCAGTGGAGAGGGCAGTCGCCCTGACGATGACCTCCTCCCCCTCAAGCCCGTGCTCTTTTATCAGCTTGATGAATTCTTTTCGGATAGTGTCGTGCAATCTATTCCACCTACTTTAATGTTACTAGATAGGGGGTGGTGATGTCTATTATGGGTATAGTGTTTCTTGCTTTCGAGCCCTGGGGTTGTTATTATAACCAGCGGTGGCTAAGCGCAGAATTGACAGCTTGCTGGTGGACAGGGGCCTGGTGGAGAACCTGGCTAAGGCTCAGGCTTTGATTATGGCTGGGGAGGTGGTGGTGGAGGGGAAAGCCGCTATCAAGCCGGGGACGCTGGTAGCTGAAGAGGCGGCGATTACCCTTCTCCAGCCGCCTCCTTTTGTCAGTCGCGGCGGCATCAAGCTCGACTATGCCCTTGACCAGTTCCAGCTTGATGTCTCTTCTAAGGTGGCGGCTGACATCGGCGCCTCAACCGGTGGCTTTACCGACTGCCTGCTCCAACGGGGGGCAAGCCGCGTCTACGCCGTAGATGTGGGCTACGGCCAGCTGGACTATCGTCTGAGAAAGGACAAACGGGTGGTGGTTATGGAGCGGGTGAACGCCCGCTACCCCATCTCGCTGCCGGAAAAGATTGACCTGGCTACCATGGACCTGTCCTTTATATCGGTGGAGAAGGTGATACCATCGGTAGCCCGCTTGCTCAAAGACGACGGCTATCTGCTGGTGCTGCTCAAACCGCAGTTCGAAGCCAAGCGCAACGAGGTAGGCAAGGGTGGTGTAGTCAGGCAGCCTGTAGTCCATGCCCGTGTTCTGGGGAGATTTATTGCCTGGGTGGCAGGCAAGGGCTTCAGGCTGGGGGGGCTGGTGACTTCGCCCATCCTGGGCGCTTCGGGTAATAGGGAGTTCTTCGTTCTCTTGAGGTTGACATAATGCGCACTGAGAAGGTGACTCTGGAAGTAGACGACATAAATATTGTCGGTCAGCTTTATCTACCGGTGGGCGACATGCCCTATCCCACAGTCTGCGCCTGCCACGGTATTCCAGCGGGTATTCCCGACCCCAGTGACAGGGGCTACGCCTCATTAGCGGAGCAGGTTTGCTCAAACGGCTTTGCCGTGTTGATTTTTAACTTCCGTGGGACGGGGGATAGCGGCGGCAACCTGGATATGCTGGGCTGGACCAGAGACCTGGGGGCATCGCTTGATTACCTGTGCGCTTTGCCCGAGGTGGATAAGTCTCGTCTATCGCTGCTCGGCTTTAGCGGCGGGGCGGCGGTTTCGGTATATGTGGCGGCAGAGGATTCCAGGGTATCATCGGTGGCCGCCTGCGCCTGCCCGGCGGAGTTTGACCTATGGACCCGCAGCGATAAACCGCAGTCCCTTATTGACCATTTCCGCAGTATCGGCGCCATCAGGGATAGCAATTTCCCCCCTTCCCCCCGGGAGTGGCTTGACGGCTTTAGGCTGGTTAAGCCCATCGACTATATAGCCCGGATTTCACCCCGCCCCTTGCTGCTGGTGCACGGCAGCCGGGATGAGACCGTTAGTGTCGGCGATGCCCACAGGCTACATGCTAAAGCGGGCGAGCCCAAGCGGCTGGCCATTGTGGAGGGAGCCGGCCACCGGCTGCGCCGTGATGAGAAGGCTATGGCTATAGTTATAGACTGGCTTAAATCTCATACCCCACCCCGCTAAACTTCTTTTTCCCCACCCTAACTCGAAGAGTCTTCGACCCACCCTCAGAGGCTTTGTCTCTAAAACTCTTTTTCCCTCCCCTTTATCGGCCGAAAGAAAAATTGACCTGCAAGTTGAAGATAGGCTATAATTTAGGTGTGGGGTCAGTCAGGGTGGATTGAGAGGAAGTAGCTTGCAAGAAAGTTGCGGCGTTTTTGGCGTCTATGCCCCCGGTGAAGATGTAGCCCGCCTTACCTTTTTTGCTTTATTTGCTCTTCAACACCGCGGTCAGGAAAGCGCCGGTATTGCTACCTCTAACGGCAAAAGACTACAGGTTTACGCCGAGATGGGGCTGGTTTCCCAGGTGTTTACCGAGGATTCCCTGAGCCAGCTCAGCGGTGATTTTGCCATCGGTCATAATCGCTACTCCACCCGGGGTTCCAGCCGCATAACTAACGTCCAGCCCATTGTTGTCGGTAAGGGCGCCAATACCATTGCCATCGCCCATAACGGGAATATCGTTAATGCCGAGCACCTCTATCAGGAACTCTGTGACCAGGGCTATACCTTCCGTACCTCCACCGATACCGAGGTTATCGCCAACCTTATCCTCTCTTCCCCGGCTAAAGACTGGGTGGACAAGATACGCTATGCCATGCATCGGCTCCAGGGGGCGTATTCTCTAACCCTCCTGACCAACCGTAGCCTGTATGGAGTTCGTGATCCCCTGGGTGTGCGCCCGCTATGCCTGGGAACTCTTAATGGCGGCTGGGTTCTCGCCTCGGAGAGTTGCGCCCTGGATCATATCGGCGCTAGCTTTCTCCGCGAGGTTGAGCCCGGCGAGGTAGTTGCTATCAACGAGAATGGCCCCGATAGTTACCGGGAAGAGGTAGGTAGAAAGGCTTTATGTGTTTTTGAGTATATCTACTTTGCCCGCCCTGATTCGATGATTAACGGTCGGCTGCTTTACCCGGCACGGCAGGCGATGGGGGAGGTGCTGGCTGAGGAACACCCGGTGGCTGCCGACCTGGTTATGGGTGTGCCCGATTCGGCTACCGCCGCCGCCATCGGCTATTCCCGGAGTTCGGGTATACCCCTATGCGAAGGATTGCTCAAGAACCGCTATGTGGGGCGTACCTTTATTGAGCCCGACCAGCGAATCAGGGACCTCGGCGTTCGGCTGAAGTTTAACCCCCTGCCCCAGATGCTGGATGGCCAGCGACTGGTGGTGATTGACGATAGCATTGTTCGGGGCACCACCACCCCCAAGGTGGTGAAGCTGCTACAGAGGGCGGGGGCTAAAGAAGTCCATATGCGCATCTGTGCCCCACCCATCCGCTACCCCTGCTTCTTCGGCGTCGATATGGCCAGCCGCTGGGAGCTGATTGCAGCGCAGAAGACTGTACCCGAGGTCAGGGATTTTATCGGTGCCGACTCACTGGGCTATTTGAGCATTGACGGCCTGATTAAGGCGATAGGCTTACCCAAGGATATGTTCTGTCTGGCTTGCTTCACCGGCGACTATCCCATACCAGTGCAGATTGAGATGGATAAGCTGGCGCTGGAGGCCGCCGTGCCGACTGAAGAATACAGCAGCCCCTTTGGCATAAAGCAAGGGTGACTTAGCTCACCTGGCTGTCTTGCTTGACACCAGGACTTTAATCCATTATTAATAGCTGGTAACTAACTACTCCTTCGGTGCAACAGATTCAATTACAGGAGGCAGGGCCGATTAAGGAAAGCTATGCCACGGCTGGTGTCGATATTGCCCTGGCGGCTAAAGCCAAGGAGCTGATTGCCCAACATGCCCGTTCCACCCACCGCCCCGAGGTCTTGTCGGGCGTGGGGTTCTTCGGCGGGCTCTTTGAGTTTAAGGGCTATAATAAGCCGGTGCTGGTTTCCAGCGTTGACGGGGTAGGCACCAAGCTGAAGCTGGCCTCGGCTCTGGGCAGGCACGACACCGTTGGCATTGACATCGTCAATCACTGCGTCAACGATATCCTTACCTGCGGCGCCGAGCCGCTCTTCTTCCTGGACTATATTGCTGCCGGCAAGCTGATGCCCGAGCAGGTGGGGGATGTGGCTAAAGGGTTAGCTGTGGCCTGCCGCGAGGTCGGCTGTGCCCTTATCGGCGGTGAGACAGCCGAGATGCCGGGACTATATACCGGCGAGGATTACGACCTGGTCGGCTTTATTATCGGCGTGGTGGAGAAAGAAAAGCTCATCCAGGGGAAGAAGATAGCCGCCGGCGATGCCATTATCGGCCTGCCTTCAAACGGGCTTCACACCAACGGCTATTCCCTGGCGAGAAAGATTTTTGGTGAGTCGGCGTCAGCGCTGAAT
>JAUWXS010000125.1 GCA_030616265.1 Dehalococcoidia bacterium | reverse complement strand
GCACCAGAGCTTTGGCGTGAGCAAGGGGCTGATGACCACCATTCACGCCTATACCAACGACCAACGGCTGCTGGACATGTTCCACCGCGACCTGCGCCGGGCGCGAGCCGCCGCCCTCAATATCATTCCCACCACCACCGGTGCCGCCCGGGCGGTAACCCAGGTCATCCCCGAGCTTAAAGGCAGGCTGCACGGCTTAGCCCTCAGGGTACCGACGGCCACCGTCTCAATGGTCGACCTGGTCGCCGACCTAGAGAAAGAGGTCAGCGTCGAAGAGGTCAACCAGGCACTTGAGCAGGCGGCTGCCGGGGACTTAAAGGGCATCCTGGAGTACTGCCGGGAGGAGCTGGTCAGCATGGACTTCAAGGGCAACCCTGCCAGCTCCATCGTCGACGCCCCCACCACCATGCTCATCGCCGGTAATATGGTCAAGGTGCTGGCCTGGTACGATAACGAGTGGGGCTACAGCTGCCGCCTGGGCGACCTTGCCGCCTATGTCGTTAGTAAGGGGCTGTAGCCAGACCCCTACCTATAGTCAGGGTTGACATTGTATAGCAACTGCGATTAAAATAAACGAAACACTCTTAATTACGAGGTGAGAAAATGAAATTGGTGGTTGTAGGTCTTGGACAATGTGGTGGCAGGATTGCTGATGAATTTGCCCGATTAAATAAAAGAGCACGTGGGCAACGCGGGATGGAAATAGTTACCGGGGCTTTTGCCGTAAACACGGAGGCCGCTGACTTAAGCGGGTTAAAAACCATCAGGCCTGATTACCAGCACAGAATTCTGGTTGGAGGTCGAAGAACCGGCGGTCACGGCGTAGGTAAAATAAACGAGCTGGGGGCTGAGGTAGCCAGAGAAGACGGCGATAAGGTCGTCGATGCCCTGAGAACAGCTCATCGCTTCTTTGAGACCGATGCCTTTCTGCTCATCGCCGGTGTTGCCGGCGGTACCGGCTCCGGGGCATTGCCCATAATCACCCAGATGATGAAAGACCGCTATATTGATAAGCCGGTCTATACCATGGCCGTTCTCCCCTTCGCCCATGAAGAGGAAACCGAGGAAAGGACTGTCTCCAACACAGCTACCTGTCTTAAGTCCCTCTACACCATAGCTGACGCTGTATTCCTGGTCGACAATCAGCGCTTTGTCAGGAAGGACTTCTCGCTGAGAAACAACCTGACTCAGATTAACACCCTGCTGGTTGAGCCCTTCTACAACCTGCTCTGCGCCGGTGAAGAAACCAAGCGCCGGCATATCGGGGCCAGAATGGTTGACGCCGGGGACATAATCCAGAGCTTGGTCGGCTGGACGGTAATCGGCTACGGTAAATCACAGCTACCCACCTGGAAGTTCTTCTCCTGGGGCCGCAACTTCAGAAAGAAGAGCATTGAAACCCACCGCGGCATTCAGGCGATGGACGAAGCCTTAAGCGATCTGTCGGTAAAATGCAACCCGGCGGAGTCGGGGAGAGCCCTGTACCTGGTCTCGGCGCCACACAAAGAAATGAACATGGACCTGGTCAAAGACCTGGGCGAGTATCTCAGAGATATGGCGCCGGAGGCAGTAATCAGAAACGGCGACTACCCCCGGGAAAAGAACGTGATAGATGTAACCCTGGTCCTATCCGAGCTGGGTGCTGTAGAAAAGGTAAAGGGCTACTACGAAACCGCTACCCAGTTTATCCATGCCTCCAAAGGCAGAGAAAAACAGGCTGAGGGTAAGCTCAAGGAAATAGAAGAGGTATCCAAGGATATACCCTCATTACTATAATCGAATATCCTGGACTTTTAGCCAGCCTTACCAGTGGAAAAATAAGGTAGCAGAACTGGTAAGGCTGGCTTTTGTTTAACAAAAACGTCTATCGGCTCCAAAAACCCCTTTGGAAACCAGCTAATATAGAGTATAATAGAAGCAGCAGCGATGGCATCTCAAGTTTTTTATCGCAAGTGGCGCCCCCAGACCCTGGCCGAGGTAGTCGGTCAGGCAGCGGTAACCCAGACCCTGAGCAATGCCCTCAAGAGCGAGCGCGTCTCTCACGCCTACCTTTTCTACGGCCCGCGGGGAACCGGCAAGACCAGCACCGGGCGTATCCTGGCTAAGGCGGTGAACTGCCTCGGCACCGGTAAGAAAAAACCCTGCAACAGCTGCGAGATGTGCCAGGCCATAACCGAGGGCCGGGCCCTGGATGTCATTGAAATCGATGCCGCCAGCAACACCGGCGTCGACGATATTCGCAGCCTGCGCGAAAAAGTCAACTACGCCCCCGCCCAGGCGCGCCACAAGGTCTATATCATAGACGAAGTCCATATGCTCAGCAACAGCGCCTCCAACGCCCTGCTCAAGACCCTTGAGGAGCCGCCGCCGCAGGTTATATTCATACTGGCCACCACCGAAATCCACAAGGTGCTGCCGACGATTATGTCCCGCTGCCAGCGCTTTGACTTCAGACGTATTTCCCAGTCCGACATGGTGGCTAAGCTAGCCAGTATATGTGATGCCGAGGGCATCAAGATAGAGCCAGAGGGATTAAGGCTCATTGCCCGCAGCGCCACCGGCAGCCTGCGGGACGCCGAAAACCTGCTGGAACAGCTGACCACCTACTACAGCAATGAAATCGGGCTGCCCCAGGTCCAATCTGTCTTGGGTATCACCGGGGACGAGCGAGCTAAAGAGCTGGTTCGGCATATAGTAAGTAATGATATCTCCGCCGGCGTGTCAACGATAAACAGCGTCAACAGCGACGGCCTGGACTTGCGC
>JAUWXS010000112.1 GCA_030616265.1 Dehalococcoidia bacterium | reverse complement strand
AAGCAGTCAGCCGAGCCCGACTTCTGGTCAGACCAGGCTAAGGCGCAGGGTGTTATGCGCCAGCTGGCCGAGCAGAAGAAGGTGGTGGAGCGGTGGCGGGGGGTGGAGAAAGAGGTGGCTGATGCCGCCGAGCTGGTCTCTTTAGGGGATAGCTCACTACAAGCCGAGATTGAGTCCGAGGTTAATAAGTTAGCCTCTCTCCTCGATGAGATGGAGCTGGAGAGGGCTTTTAGCGGTGAGTATGACGGCAGGAGTGCCATTCTATCCATACATGCCGGTGCCGGCGGTACCGAATCGCAGGACTGGGCGCAGATGCTGATGCGGATGTACCTGCGCTGGGCGGAGCGCCGCGGCTACCAGGCGGAAGTTTTGGATGTCTCTCCGGGGGAGGAGGCGGGGATAAAGAGCGCCGTCATCGATGTGAGCGGTGATTATGCCACCGGCTACCTGAAATCGGAGCACGGCGTTCATCGGCTGGTCAGGCTTTCCCCCTTCGATGCCGACCACGCCCGTCATACCTCCTTTGCTCTGGTTGAGGTGATGCCCGAAGCCGAAGCCGATGTCGATGTTAAGATAGCGCCCGACGATTTAAAGGTGGATACCTTCCGTTCCAGCGGGCCGGGAGGACAGCATATGCAGAAGACGAGCAGCGCGGTGAGGCTGACCCACCTCCCCACCGGTCTGACGGTCTCCTGCCAGAGCGAGCGCTCTCAGCACCAGAATAAAGAGATTGCCATGAAGATAATGCTTTCCCGCCTTCTGGAGGTGGAACTGGTAAAGAGGGCGGAAGAGAGGGCCAAGATTAAAGGGAAGCGGATTGCGGCGGGGTGGGGCAACCAGATTCGGAGCTACGTCCTCCATCCCTATAAGATGGTAAAAGACCACCGCACCGACTACCAGACCAGCGATACCGAAGCGGTGCTGGATGGCGAGCTGGACGGTTTTGTCTCCGCCTATCTCAGGTCTATCTTGGGTGAAAAAGGATGATAAAGAAATTTGCGCTACTAGCTTTAATACTCTGTTTAACGCTGGCGGTATTGAGCCCCGGTCTGGCTTTAGCCCAGGATGAGCTGACCGTACTCGATAGCTGGTCTGGAGCTGACTTTCCTTACCGGCTCAACTTTAATCTTTCGGCACGGAGCAATGTCGATATAACCGATATTCGCCTCTGCTATACTATTGACCGCACCAGCTTTGCCGAGGTTGTCAGCGAGGCTTATATAGACTTTGTCCCCGATACTGCTGTCGATATCAGCTGGAGTCTGGAAATGGTGAGAGTCGGCGGGTTGCCGCCCGGCTCCAGCCTGGAGTACTGGTGGAAAATAGAAGATGCCAGCGGCAACCGGGTTGAGACCGCTCCGGCCCGGGTCCAGTTTGACGACACCCGCTATGCCTGGAGCAGTCTAACCGAGGGCCAGGTAACCATTTATTGTTATCAGGAAGACGAAGGCTTTGTCCAGGAGCTGATGGAAGCCGCTCAGCAGGCATTGGCGCGGCTGGCTGAGGACACCGGCGCCGAGCTGGAGAGGCCGGCCAAGTTCTATATCTACGCCAACGCCCTCGATCTGCAGGGGGCGATGATTTACCCCCAGGAGTGGACGGGAGGAGCAGCCTATACCCGGCACGGCATTATCGCTATCGGCATCGCTCCCACTAATATCAGCTGGGGCAAGAGGGCGATTGCTCACGAGCTGGCGCACCTGGTTGCCCATCAGATGACCCTTAACCCCTATAACGACCTGCCTTCTTGGCTGGAAGAAGGTCTGGCCATGTATGCCGAGGGGGAGCAGGGCTCGGAATTTGCCGACTATCTGGAGAGGGCGATAGATAACGATAGCCTTATCTCGGTGCAGAGCCTGTCCAGCCCCTTTTCCGCTTATTCCGATATAGCCACTCTTTCTTATGCCCAGAGCTACAGCCTGGTTGAATACCTTATTAACACTTACGGGCAGGTCTTGATGCTGGAGCTGTTGAATACCTTCAGTGAAGGCAGCGGCTACGACGCCGCCCTGGAAGAAGTTTACGGCTTTGATATGGATATCCTGGATAGCCTGTGGCGGGAATATGTTACTCAGTAATACCGGTTGGCAGCGGAGGCGAAGCTGGTGAGTAAGTCGTTTACCATACATGATTTGCCCCTCTCCGAGCGGCCTAGAGAAAGGCTGCAGAAGCTGGGGGCGGAAGCCCTGTCGGCTCAGGAGATTCTGGCGGTGATACTGGGGCGGGGTGTTTCCGGAGAGTCGGTGATGGTGACCGCCCAGAGGCTCCTCTCAAAGTTCGAGAACCTGAAGGGCATCGCCGAGGCATCGGTGGAGGAATTGTCGCAGGTGAGGGGGATTGGCATCGCCAAGGCGGCTCAGATCAAGGCCGCCTTTGAGTTAGCCAGCCGACTGGAGGGTTATTCCCAGACTGGAGATAAGACGGTGGTCAAAACCCCGGAGGATGTGACGGGGCTGGTGAGGGGGAGGCTGAGAAGTAAGAAGAAGGAGCATTTCCTGGCGCTGCTGCTGGACACCAGGAACCAGCTGATAAAGATAGCCGAGATTTCCATCGGCAGCCTGGATACCAGCATCGTTCACCCCAGGGAAGTTTTCAGGGAAGCGATATCGGCCAGCGCCGCCGCCGTAATCTTTGCCCATACCCACCCCTCCGGCGACGCCCAAGCCTCGCCCGATGACATAAAGCTGACAAAGCGACTGGCTGAGGCGGGAGAGCTGGTGGGTATAGAGGTCTTAGACCATATTATAATCGGCGATAAAAAGTTCTTGAGCCTGAAGCGGAAGGGGTTGTTTTAGGGGAGGTAGTGGTTATGTAAGAAGGCTAGCTAACTTAGCCGAACAATGCAAAAAATTTAATTTCTAGGAGGTAAACAGTGGGCAAAAAAAGGCTAATTTTATCGGATAAACTGCCCCCAATGAGAAGAGGGATGACCTATTCTCATGCTATTAAGGTGGGCAATACCATTTATGTTTCTGGACAGGTAGCTAGGGATAAGGAATACCGGATATGCCATAAGCGCGATTTTCTCGGTCAGATTGAAATGGTATTTCAGAATATAAAGGA
>JAUWXS010000001.1 GCA_030616265.1 Dehalococcoidia bacterium | reverse complement strand
TAATACCTGGCATAAGCACCACAGAGACAAAGTTTGAAATAGAGCCAACCTTTTGCCTTCTTTGCGGACTATGCGTGCGTTACTGTAATGAGGTGAAAAAGAAGGATGCCATCGGCTTTGTCGGCAGAGGCACGGAGCGAGAGGTGGTGTTTTTACCAGAGTTAGCTTCTAACGGGTGCCGCCAGTGTGAGGAGTGCTATCCGCTTTGCCCCACGGGTACGCTTCCGTTGTACTACACCCTAGCCGAGGCGCTGTACTCTGCCTAAAGACTTGTCAAGACCTGGCAAAATCAAAACCAACTATATTAAAAGCCAGCCTAAAGGTTCTAGCTATCGTACGGTAGCGTCTCCCATCCCCACCCCAGTTCCTCGCTGCCCATTCTATTTTTAAGCCGGGTGGTTCTATTATTTTGCTTGACAGGGCAACCGCCTGAGTCTACACTAGCGTATTGTGGCAAAATTACTCTTAAGGAGTGACGTATGATCTGCCCCACCTGTCATGAGGTCATGATAGTAGTCGAGCAGGATAAGATTGAGCTGGACCACTGCACTAAATGCTTCGGGGTCTGGTTCGACTCCGGGGAATTGGAGCTAATGCTGGAGAGGATGGGGCTTGATAGCAGCGCTCTATCCCTGGCTAAAATAGCCGACCTGCCCGACGTCAAGACCGCCGAGAAGAAGTGGCACTGTCCTATCTGCGGCAAGAAGATGAAAAAGGCGCATATAGGCAGGGAACCGGAGGTGCTCATCGATGTCTGCCCGAGGGGAGACGGGCTATGGTTTGACGGCGGCGAGGTGTACCAGATTATAGAGCAGTGCGCGCAAAAATCGGGCGCTGGACTGGATTCCGAGGACCGCGTGCTTGCCTTTCTGGGAGATACCTTTAAAGCTGAAGGCTAGCCGGGCTCGTAGTGAGCCCTGGTTTTAATCGAGACAACAGTAAAAGGAGGTTGCCATGTTTGCAATCTATATTGTCGGCGCTATCGTGGTGATACTTATCATCTTCTTTATTGCTACCTATAATCGCTTGATAGGACTGCGTAATCGGTTGCGTAACGCCTGGGCTCAGATCGATGTTCAACTCAAGCGGCGCTACGACCTCATCCCCAACCTGATAGAGACGGTTAAGGGCTATATGAAACACGAGCGGGGGACGCTGGAGGCGGTAACCAAGGCTCGAAATCTGGCGCAGAGCCTCTCCACCACCGATGTCGGCGCCCGTTCCAAGGCGGAGGGGGAGCTCAGCAGCGCCCTGGCCAGGCTGTTGGTGGTAGTGGAGAACTACCCCGACCTGAAGGCAAACCAGAATTTCCTGGCCCTCCAGGAGGAGCTGACCTCAACCGAGAATAAGATAGGTTTTTCCCGCCAGTACTACAATGATTCGGTCTTGAGGATGAATAATAAGGTCCAGATGTTTCCCTCCAACGTGGTGGCGTCCATGACCGGCTTTAAGCTGGGTGAGTTCTTCGAGGTTACGGTGACTGAAGAGAGGGAAGCGCCCAAGGTTAGTTTTAAATAAGGATAGAGCGCCCGAGATATGTGGGAACAGATTAGCGCTAATCGATGGCGGTCGGTGGTCCTGACCGCAGGCATGGGCATACTGCTGCTCCTGATAGGCTATTTCCTGGGGCTGTACTTTTTCGAGAACGCCATCATCGGGCTTATTATCGCCCTGGCTGTCTGGGGCATAATGAGCCTGATTGCCTACTTCCAGGGCGATAGTCTCCTGCTGGCGGTGTCGCGCGCCCGAAAGATAGGTCGCGACGACAACCCCCGCCTCTACAACATAGTCGAGGAAATGAAAATCGCTTCGGGTCTGGAGAAGATGCCCGACATCTATATCATCGACGACCCGGCACTGAACGCCTTCGCCACCGGGCGCGACCCCAACAAGGCGTCGGTTACCGTCACCTCGGGGCTGCTGGCCAAGCTCAACCGCGATGAACTCCAGGGGGTAATCGGCCACGAGATGGCTCACATCAAGAACCGCGACGTGCTGCTGATGGCGATGTGCGCCGTTATGCTGGGCACTATCGTTATTCTGGCCTGGTATGCCACGCGGGTACTCTTCTTCGGCGGCATGGCCGGCGGCAGGAGGAGTTCGGGGGGAGGCGGGGGGCAGGGGCAGATAATAATCCTGGCCGTGGGCATTTTCCTTATGATACTGGCGCCGATTTTGGCCCAGGTTATCTACTTCGCCGTTTCCCGGAAGCGGGAATATCTGGCTGACGCCTCTTCCGCCCTCTACACCCGCTACCCCGAGGGGTTGGCTTCGGCACTGGAGGAGATTTCCGCCTCACCCATACAGCTTAAATCAGCCAATCAGGCGACGGCTCCGATGTACACTATTAACCCTTTCCGCCAGAAGGGGAGAGCCGCCAGTAACCTCACCAGCACCCACCCGCCTATCTCAGAGAGAGTACGCATCCTGCGCGCCATGTCGGGGGCTTCGCTGGCCGACTACGACCGGGCTTACCGGGAGGCGAGGGGGGGAAAGGCGGGTATCGCCCCGGCCTCGGCGCTGGCTCTGGATAAGGTGGCTGGCGCTGCCGCCCTGCGGGCGCCGTCACCCGAGGCAAAGACCGCGGAAAAATCACCGCAGAAGGTCGAGCGCGCCCGGGAGACGTCCGACATGATGTGGCGGCTCAATGACTATAAGACTGTTCACTGCCCCTGCGGCACCAAGCTGAGGGTCTCCCCCGAATTCAGGGGGAACAGCGTGAAGTGCCCCCACTGCGGCCAGACACTGGCGGTTAAAGGCTCTACCTAATTCTACGCCGCCGACCACCCAGCCTACTTGCCCAGTTTCTTGATGTCCTTGGCCACTCCCTCCAGCCCCAGCTGGTTCAGCTTCTCCGTGGAAGGTATGCCTTCTCTGGTGTAGCCCAGGGCATCATAATACTCGTCGAGCAGGGTATCCAGCTTCCTGAACACCTGCCCCGTAGCCGGACCGGCATTCTGCAGCGGCTCGGTGAGCATTCTCTTGGGCAGGGTGTCGTCCTTGCGGTTGAAGCCTTCACGCACATTAAAGGAGCGCTCCAGGCAGAGGACCCTCTCTCCTATCTGGGTCAGGTAGGCGGGGTCGCCGAACTCATTAAAGCCGGTAGCGGCTACCAGTAGCTGGCTGCGCGATTCGGGGTTAAGCCCGGTGACCGGGCCAAAGCTGCATTGAATAACCGAGTCTTCCACCGCCTGCCCTATCTGGGCGCGGCTAATGGCTTTGCCCTTGCCTTCGTCGGCGAACCTGTCGGTGGTGCCGGCCAGGTCTTCGCGGGGTCGGCCGTACATGTGGTTGGCGCCTATGTTCGAGGTGGCCAGGATCAGCCCGTAGCCCTTGACGGCGCGGGGCTCGTAGGCGGGGAGCTCAAGCCCCTTCACCTGCATGGCGTAGTCTTCAGCCCCCTTACCAATCTGCTCGGCGGCTCGCCTAGTGCCTTCACCGAGCAGCTCGCCGAAGCCCTCACGGCTGGCGATTTTCGCCAACAGTTTCATCATATTGGCGTGGTTGCCCCAGTTGAGCTCCAGCCCGTCGGTGTCTTTCTTGGTGATGATTCCCCTCTGGAATAGCTCATAGGCAAAGCCGATGGAATTACCGGCGCTGACGGTATCCAGGCCGAGCTTATCACAGAGAGAGTCGGCCGCTATCAGCGAGCCCCGGTCGGTGTTGGCCAGATTCCCCCCCAACGACCAGATGGTCTCATAATCGGGTCCCTCGCTTACGGCGCCGGCATAGGTGCCTTCGGTTACCTCACGCACCTGGCCGCACTTGGTCATGCAGCCGTAGCAGCCGTCGTTTTTGGTTTTTATTTTGGCCAGTTCGGCATCGCCTATATTCTCCACGCCCTCGAGTTGTCCTTCTTGAAAATTCTTCACGGGGAAGATGCCCATCTTCTCAAAGCCCAGCGTCAGGTAGGACGTGCCGAAGTCGCTCATCTTAATGCGCCGGGGGCTTGTCCTCAGCTCGGCAATCAGCCCCTGGGCTATTTTCTTGAACTGCTCGGGGTCGTATACTTTTAAGGGCCCCGACGAGTTTACGGCAATCGCCTTTAGCTTCTTGGCGCCCATTACCGTGCCCACGCCGGTGCGCCCACCGCAGCGGCGGTCGCTGATAACGACGGCATAGCGGACAAGCTTCTCTCCCGCCGGGCCGATACAGGCGACCTGGGTTGATTTGCCGTGACTCTCCCGCAGTTTGGCGTGAGTCTCCTGGGTATCCAAGCCCCAGAGCTCATCGGCATCCAGGAGGTGAATTCCATCCTTATCAATATGGATATAGGTCGGCTTATCAGCCTCGCCCTCGACGATGATGCCGTCAAAGCCGGCGAATTTCAGGTAAGCCCCGAAGTTGCCCCCCATCACCGATTTGGCTATGGTTCCGGTAAGCGGGCTCCTGGTCACCAGCGCTATTCGGGAAACCGACATCGCCGTCGTCGCCCCCAGGGGGCCCATCATTAAGATGAGCTTGTTGTCTGCCCCCAGAGGCTCTACCCCCGGCTTAAGCTCGTCATAGAGGTATCTAACCCCCAGCCCCCGCCCGCCGAGGTAGTTTTTCATCAATGGCTCGGGGATATCCTCAATTTGGCTCTGGCGGTTGCTCAGGTTAATCCGTATAAGCTTGCCCGTATAACTCCGCATTTTACCCTCCCATAAGAAAATTCAGAATAACAATCTCGTCGTTGTCCTTAATCGGCGTATCCAGCTCTACCGGGTAGATACCATCGGCGTCGAGATAGATACCGAAGATGCGTAACAGCTTACCCTGCCTGTCGAACAGGTAGTCTTTGATGCCGGGAAACCGTTCCTCTAGGCTCTCCAGGCATTCGCCGACTGTCCGCCCGTTTACCTCGGGTGCCTCAACACCACCGCTAGGCTCCTGCAGGATAGGCGGTAGCTTAACCCTCACACTCATCTTATCCGTCTTGCCCTTACCGCGGTCTATTTTACCCGGAAGACAAGCCCCTCAGTAGCGTCAACCTTGAGTTTGTCGCCCTCGTTGATAACCAAGGTGCCGTTGCCCGTGTTCGATACCAGCGGGATGTCATACTCGCGGCAGTGAATACCGGCATGGCTTAATGACCCGCCGCCGTTGGTGACAATCCCCTTGACCAGCGGCAGTATCGGCGTCCATCCCGAAGACATACCCGGACAGACTATAATGTCGCCCGGCTGGGTAGCAAAAACATCCTCGTTGGTTACCACCAGGTGGGCTCTGCCTTCGACGGTGCCGGCCGGGCTGCCGCAGTTGCCGAACAGGATAGCACCCGTCTCCGGCCTGGGGATAGGGGCATCCCCGGCCACAACCTTGGCCACTATGGCATCGTGAGCCGAGGCGATATGCTTGTTTATGTCTTCCGGTGTTAACGGCCCGTCGGTAATAATATGCGGACGTGACCTGTATTCCTTCTGGGCTATCCAGGTCGTCCGGCGTTCGGCGACAATATCCTTGATTTCGTATGAGTCGGGGAAGATAATAAACAGCTCCAGCTCGTCGGGGATGAAGAAGAACATGTCGTCAGGGTCTTCGATTGTACCAAACTTTACCAGCTTCTCGCCGATCTTCCTTACGCAGTAGCGGAAGGTGGTATGGCACCCCTGCTCCCAGGCGACATCATGGCTCTCACTGAAAGCACTGGACTTCTGAGCCATATTAAGTGTGGCCAGGAACCAGTCCATATCGGGGTATTTAGCCGCTTTCACCTTGTCGATAAGCTCTTTAGTCAGCTGTTCCCTCTCCTTGACCAGCTTAGGCCTGATGCCGTCTAGCGGGAAGGGCGCCTTGGCGTCCTTGGACAGCGCCAGGTACTGCTGGATGTGGGCGATAACCGGGGTGGGGTCTTCCCACCACGAGGGCACGATAAACTCCATCAGCCGCGGTGAGCGCCAGCCGTAGCCCTTGACCACCAGGAAGTCGTTGAGGTCTTTCTCCAGCCACTCCTTGCCCGCCGCCGTCTTCTTCAGGGCGGGGATGACCTTGTCGGCTGGGTTCTGGGTGAAGACATCGTCAATCTTGAGCTCAATGGCGCGGCTGCGCAGCCCCCAGAGCGCCTTGTCCTGGACAAAGAGGTCGTTATCATAGCCGCGTATTATTTTGTGCCAGGCGGGGGAAAACTCCTTCATTCCGGCATACTCCGCGGCAATATCGTTGCAATGCCAGTAGGCTTCATAAACAGGGTACATCAGGTAGAAATGGGTCTCCCACTCCCGGTAGAGCATCTGCACCGCCTCCCGGAAGAGCTTGTACAGCTCGTATTGGCGTGCATTCTCGTAATCGAAAGTCCTGATTTTGTGGCAAAGCCCTATCAGCTCGTCTTCCATATCTTTGAAGAGCTTATCCGCGTTGGGGGCGTAGGTCTCCGTTATGAACTTTTTGAAGTTCTTTTCTCTTTCTTTAATCTCGTCCTCATCGCTAATCCTGAGGGAGCTGGCCAGGGCGCACCCGTTGATGCTGCGTGTCTCGCTTCCCCTGATGGTAGGTATCGAGGACTCGTTAATACCGTAGCAGAGACCGTGGGCTAAAGGATAGGCCCACATCCAGCCGAACAGGGGGGTCCAGGCCGGGAAGCTGTGGGCCAGGTTCACGAACCACAGCGGGTATTTCTTAAGGTCCCGCTGCGGCCAGAATTCTCTGGTGTATAGGTTCCACGTCCAGGCCATATCTTTATCCTCCTTAAGGCTTTATTTTTTAACAGTATTGTGTATTATACAGTATCTTGCCTCTAAGCTAAAGGGTGAGCGCCTTATTAGTTCACCCGTCGCGCGCCATCAATGAGCAGCGTCTGCCCGCTGATAAAATCGCTGTCATCGCTGGCAAGGAAGACAACGGCGCCAACTATGTCCTCGGGTCGGCCGAAACGCTTCATGGGCACGGAGCTGGCGTCCATCTTATCCATGTTGATGTAACTCCTGGTGCCGGGGGTATCAATAACACCGGGGGCGACGACATTGACGCAGATGTTATACTGCCCCAGCTCGCCAGCCAAGACACGGGTGATGCCGATAACGGCCGCCTTAGCCGCCGTATAGTGAATCAGTCCCTTGGTGGCGGCAAAGCACGCCTCGGAAGATACATTGATAATCTTGCCCTTATTCTGTTTTTTCATCTGGGGGAATACCGCTCTACAGCATAGCCAGGTGCCCTTGGCGCTGACGTCCATCATCTTGTCCCACTCAGCCAGCGAAATCTCGTCAAAGGGCTTCCGCGACATCCCGTGGTAGAAGCCGGCGTTGTTGACCAGAACATCGATGCGGCCAAACGCTTTGACCGCCTCCTCAGCCATATTTTTGGTGGCTTCCTCGGAGGTGACATCGGCTTTTATGGCCAGGGCGGTGCCGCCCGCCGCCTTGATTTCGCTGACGACCGCCTGCGCTTCCTTGTCGGCGATATCAGCCACCACTACATTAGCCCCTTCCTGAGCCATCCTCAGGCAGTAGGCTTTGCCCAGCCCGTTGGCGCCGCCGGTTACTATGGCTACCTTGTTGTCTAACATGCCCATTTTAAGCCCCTTTCTTAGCAAAAATTATACGGCCAGAAAGCCTCCGTCAACAGGGAGGGCAACGCCGGTAATGGCTGAAGCCCTGTCTGAGACCAGGAACAAGGCGGCGTCGGCCACTTCTTCCTCGGTGACAAACCGGCCCAGGGGTATGCGCTTTTTGTCCCTCTTTTCCCACTCCTCGGCGGTAATGCCCAGCGCCCGCGCCTTCTCCTGGGAGATGTCTGGTCTCATTCCCGTTTGCACCCGCCCCGGACAGAGGCAGTTAACCCTGATGTTATCCTTAGCCAAGTCCACGGCCAGTTTACGAGTGAGCATTACCAGCCCGCTCTTGGCTAGGGAATAGGTCAGCGAGTAGCCCGATTGCTTTAGCCCCGCCACCGAACTGGTAAAGAGAATAGCCCCGCCTCCGGCTTTACGCATCTGGGGAAGGGCGAACTTAACACCGAAGACGCCGGCTTTCAGGTGCACGGCCATCATCTTATCGTAGGTCTCCTGGCTGATATTTTCAATGTCGTCGGGCCCGACGATGCCGGCGTTGTGCCAGAAAATATCCAGACGCCCGAAAGTATCAACCGCCGCTTTAACCAATTGCTCAATATCAGCCATCGCCAGCATGTCGGCGGGGACAAAGTGCGCCTGGCCGCCCTGCTCCTTTATCAGGCTGGCCACTTTCTGGCCTCGCTCCTTATTGCGGCCGCTGATAACGACGCTGGCACCTTCCTTAGAAAAGGCGATAGCCCCCGCCCGGCCGATGCCTGAGGTTGAGCCGGTAATAACCGCCACCTTCCCCTGAAGTAACAACTTTCCTCTGTCCCTTCCAGGTTTTATTTGTAGGTGCTGGCTGGTCCCGCGGTGAAGTGGAAGATAGGCCTGTCCACCCTTTTGATATGCAACGGGCAGTGCTTCATCCCCTTGGGCACGAAGATGAGGCAGCTCTTGGTCAGCGTGAGCTTCTCGTCCTCCAGCCATATCTCAACCTCGCCGCAGAGGTCCTGCGGGTCGTCGGGGTTGGTGCCGTAGAAGGTGATGACTTCGTCGAAGGGGTGGGTGTGGGCTTCCACCTCGGGTTTTTCCATACCCTTCCAGAACCAGACGCACTCTACATAGAAAGCCCCCTTGATAACGTCGTCGTCGAGATAGGCCATGGCGGTTCGGGTGTCGCCGGCGGTTTTGAGGGCTTCGCGGCGGAAGTCGGGGAGCTTCAGGTCGGACTTTGTTTTGGTGATGATGTATTTGCTGTGCTTGTATTCTGCCATTTTTCTCCTCTCCAGTTTAGAGCTTTTGACTAAAGGTAGCACACCTTGAATATTATTGGGGGAGGGGAGGAATTTGTATCGCTCTATTGGCTTAGTGCACCCGCCGGCCACCATCGATTATCAGTGTCTGGCCGCTGATAAAGTCGCTTTCGTCGCTGGCGAAGAAGACAACGGCACCGACCATGTCCTCGGGTTTGCCGACCCGCCCCAGAGGGGTAGTGCTGGTATCGAACTTAGCCACGTTGCCGATAGTCCAACTGGCTGGGGTATCGGTGTAACCGGGGGCGACGGCGTTGACGCAGATGTTATATTTCCCCAGCTCTCCGGCTAGGACGCGGGTGATGCCGACAACGGCCGCCTTGGAGGTAATATAGTTAATCATCCCCTTGGTCGGAGCGAAGGCGGTATCTGAAGAGAGATTGATAATCTTGCCCTTATTCTGCTCCTTCATATAGGGGAATACGGCTCTAGCGCAGAGCCAGGCCCCCTTGGCCCCTACATCCAGCGCCTTATCCCAGTCTTCTGACGAAATCTCGTGGAAAGCCTTTCTGCCCGCCCCATAATAGAAGGCGGCATTGTTGACCAGACTATCAATCCGCCCGAATTTCTTTACCGCCTTCTCCGCCATGAGTTTGGTGCTCTCCTCATTAGTGACATCAACCTCTACCGTCATACCGCCTTTGGCTTCTATATCCTTAGCCGCCTGCTTGGCTTCATCGGTATCGAGGCGGTGCGCCGCCATCACTACCTTAGCCCCTTCTTTAGCCAGGCCGAAGCAAAAGGCCTTGCCCAGACCCTTGGCGCCGCCGGTGACGATAGCTACTTTTCCGTCTAACCTGCCCATCTTTGTCTCCTTCTTTTCTTGATAAGTACGCCCACCCCCCAGCCCGGTTCTATCGATAACACAGGGGGCGGGCAAACGGCAAAATAATTATCCTTTATGATAGCATAGATGGCTCGGATATTGCTAACCTCGCCGGCGCTATTTCTCAGCCTGCTGCTGGCGCTGGCGGAAATTTTCCACGTAGCGCCGGGCGTATTTGTCGTGAGCTAAAATCAGGTCGGCGGCCAGGACGGCGGGACGCACCTTCTTGACATCAACGATAACGCAGGTAACACCGGCGGCGATGCATGCGGCTACGAAAGCGTTATTGAGTAGCTCGCGGTCGGGCAGGCCGAAGGAGAAGTTGCTCACGGCCAGCGTCATGTTCACCCCCAGCTTCTGCTTAATTAAGCGAATCGTCCCCAGTGCTGTCGTTCCCGAGGTCGTTTCGGCGCCCACCGCTAGGCTCAAACAATCAATAACAATATCTTCACGGGGGATGCCCATCTTCTCGGCCCGCTTCACTATTTTATTAGCCACGGCCAGCCGGCGCTCGGGGGTGGGGGGAATGCCTTCGTCATCCTGCACCAGACCGACGACGGCAGCGCCGTGTTTTTTGATAACGGGCAGGACCTTAGCCAGGGATTGTTCTTCGCCGGTGACCGAGTTAATCAGCGGCTTTCCCTTATACACCTTGATAGCTGCCTCCAGCGCCTCGGGGTTGGCGCTGTCCAGACAGAGGGGTATATCTACGGTGTCCATCACCGCCTTGACTACCTTGGGCAGCAGGTCGACTTCGTCAGCACCGAATATGTTCACGTTAACATCAAGGATATCGGCACCAGCCTCGGTTTGAGCCTTAGCTTCCTGGCGCACAATGTCCAGATTTCCCGCCTTCAGAGCCTCGCCCAGTTTCTTCTTGCCCGAAGGGTTGATACGCTCGCCGATAAGCACCGTCGGCCGCTCGCCGCCGATTATTACCTCTTTGCTGGCGCTTGATACCTTGGTTTCCATCGCTCAAACCCCCTTTCGCTTACCCTCTTTCAACCGGAACCGGCCCAGATAGCTTGCCTGCATAAAGGTCTGATTAAAGCCGGGAACGTTGGCCAGTTCGATATACTTTATTCCAGAGACTATCTTCTGGGCGGCGGCTCGCTTGCTGCGGGAGATTAGAGCCAGCCTGGCTCCGGTGCCGGCGGCGTTGCCTACCTGCTGGAAGCGCTCCAGGGGTAGCGCCGGCAGCATACCGATAGCGATGGCGTTGGCGACATCAATATAGCTGCCGAAGGCGCCGGCAATTATCACCTTCTGGATTTTCTCGTCCCCGTAACCGTTGGCTTCCAGGAGTACCTGGATGCCGGTGCGGATGGCTGCCTTAGCCAGTTGCAGTTCCCGCACGTCCTGCTGGGTGATAACGATAGCCCGGCGCACCCCTTTTTTCTCCTTTTCGCCGACGAGCACGAACTCCAGGTGCTTATCGCTAGCGCGCACCCGGGGGTTTTTCTCATCCATCTTGCCCCCCTCACCCAGCACCCCGGCCAGGTAGAGCTGAGCCATAGCGTCCAGAATACCTGAGCCGCAGATGCCGATGGCGGGCGCGTCGTCGATGGTCTGGTACTGCACCTTGTTATCCACAATCCGCAGCCGTTCTATGGCGCCGCTGGCGGCGCGCATGCCGTCCTTGATATGCCAGCCCTCAAAGGCGGGTCCGGAGGCGCAGGAGGTGGTCGTTATCTTACCTTTATCTATCAGCGAGACCTCGGTATTGGTACCGATGTCGATGGCTATGGTCGTCTCTTTGTTCTCGTCATTCAGCGTCGCCAGCAGGACGGCGGTGTGGTCGGCGCCGACGAAGGCGGCGATGTTGGGCAGCAGGTGCAGGTAGGCTCCGGGGGCGAATTTTAGTCCCAGGTGGCTGGCCTTAATGTCTATCGCCCGGCTTACGGCGGGGACAAAGGGGGCCAGAGCCAGTTGCTTTACCGGCAGGCCGGCCAGTAGGTGGTGCATGGCGGTATTGCCCACTAATACGGCGTCGACAATATCCCCGACCTTAGCCTTGGCTTCGGCGCAGAGGTCGCTAGCCAACTGGTTTATTGCTTTTACCACCAGCTTTTGCAGCTGCGTTGCTTTAGCCGCCGATTTCGTGGCGTAAGAGATACGGCTGATGATGTCTTCTCCGTAGCTGATTTGGGGATTGCTTACCCCCTGGGCGGCTAGGGTCTGCCCGCTATCAAGGTCGACCAGGTAGCCCGATATCTTGGAGGTACCCAGGTCTACCGCCAGTCCCAGCTGGCGGCTGGGCCAGGGGCCGAAGGCGATTACTTCGCCTTCGCGAACCGAAGCCCGGCACTGCCAGTTCCAGGAACGCAATTTTGGCGATAGCTGGCTTAGGGCGCCGATGTCGATATTATCACAGCTCAGGCGGTGCTGGTGGTTTAAGGCTTTGAGCAGTCGGGCGGCATCAGCCTGCGCATCGGTCAGCGACGGCGTTGATAGCTTAACCTGGTAGGGGGTAACCACCGGCTCGGGGCTGACGGTTACCTCCTGCCCCTCGGTCTGCACCCGCTGGGTGGTGGTCAGCGAGGTGGGGGGCAGGCCCACTTTGCCGTCGCTGGTGGGATAGCTCTGGCAGGCAAGACGCCAGCCTTCCTTGATTTCCTGGCGGGAGTAGGCTTTGAGCTCGCTGGCGGTTGGCTTGGAGGCTGTGCCTTCTAGTAGCTGCATACGGCAGGACTGGCAGTTCCCCTTACCGCCGCAGAGGCTGATAATGCCTATGCCGATGCGGTGGGCGCAGGCCAGAAGAGACTCATCGGCGCGGCAGCGCCCGCTCAAGCCCAGGGGCTCAAAGTTTATCTTGTATGTTTCCATCGTCCCTATCTATAGAAACGCCGGCGGTTAGCTCTTTTTCTGTGTCCCCTTCCAGTACTTATCCCTAAGCTCGCGCTTCAGAATCTTGCCAGCAGGGTTCTTGGGCAGGGCATCGACAAACTCAATCGACTTCGGCGTCTTGTAACCAGCGATGTTCTTTTTGCAGAAGGCGATAATCTCCTCGGCGGTAGCTTTTGCGCCCTTCTTGGTGGTGACTACGGCGTGCACCCTTTCCACCCAGTATTCGTCGGGGACGCCGATGACGGCCGCCTCCAGGACCGCCGGGTGGCGGTAGAGGACCTCTTCTACCTCTCTGGGGTAGACATTCTCCCCGCCGGTGATAATCATGTCCTTCTTGCGGTCGGCGATGTAGATATAGCCCTCCTCATCGTAGTAGCCCATATCGCCGGTGTGCAGCCAGCCGTTAACGAGGGTAGCCTTGGTCTCTTCGGGTTTTTTCCAGTATTCAACCATGGTCTGCTTGCTGCGCACCGCTATCTCGCCCACTTCGCCTGGCCCGACATCCTTGCCTTTTTCACCAATAATTTTGACCTGCACCCCGATATCAGGTCTGCCCGCCGATGAGAGTTTCTTCTGTTCCTTGGCCGGTCTGTCCAGCACGTTGTGGTCTTCTTTGGAGAGGTGGGAGATGGCGGGCCCGCTCTCGCTCTGCCCGTAGCCCTGGGCGAAAATAGGCCCGAAGACCTTCATCCCCTTCTTTAATACCTCCAGGGGCATGGGCGAGGCGCCGTACCAGAGGAACTTCATCGAGCTGATGTCATACTTATCAAGGTCGGGCAGATTGAGCATCGCCGCCAGGTGGGTGGGCACGAAGTCCATGTGGGTGGCTTTCTCCCTCTGGATAATCTCCAGCGTTTCGGCGGCGTCAAAGAACTTGACGATAATATTGCACCCTGCGGTGTAGAGTGAAGAACGAAAATGGGTATTGCCAGCAATATGAAACAGAGGCGTTATCTGGACTCGCCTGTGTCCCGTTTGCAGTCCCATATCTATGACCAGTATCTTGGAGTCCTCTATGAAGCGGCGCTGGGTGTAGAGGGCGCCGCGGGGGACACCGGTGGTGCCGCTGGTATAGATAATGCAGACGGGGTCGTCCTCATCTAGCTGAATATCGGGCTCTTCCCCGGGGTTTGATGCCAGCAAGTCGTCATAGGCGGTCATGCCCGGGGCGGCCGTCTCCAGGGAGATGAAATTTTTGACCTTGGGCAGACGCTTCTTTAAGGAATTGGCCACTTCTAATAGTTCTTGCCCGACAAAGATGGTGTTGGCCTCGGAGTAGTTGATGATATACTCCAGATCATCCTCTCTCAGGCGGGGGTTAAACGGCGAGGCGATAAAGCCCCCCTTCATGGTCAGCCCGTAGACCTCGGCGAACTGCAGGCAGCTCCAGGATAGAATACCCAGCACATCCCCCTTCTTCACCCCCATCTTGTGCAGGGCATGAATCAGCTTGTTTATCCTGGTATTAAAATCGGCGAAGGTTATCCTGGTGTCTCCGTAGACGAAGGCTTCTTGGTTGGGGTAGAGAAGGGCATTTCTATAGATTATATCGGCCCAGGTGCCGACATTGTAGCGTGATAACTCCTTGAGCGAAAGGCGCTTTGGCATAGCGTGTCCCTCCTAGATAATGGCGACGACGGTATACTTTGCCCCAGGCTGAAAAGACTAGCAACATACTAAACTGTATGGTGTTTAACTGTCAATGGCAGACGACGCCTGAAATGCCGACATAAAACCAGAGCCTTGAAATGTGGCTCAAATTTAAGTATAATCCTGCTCTAGTAGCACCTGCTTTATATTCAGGTTTAATTTCGAGCTATGATTATTCAGAGCGATTTTGACGGCACCCTTACCGAAGAAGATGTCAGCTTTGCCCTGCTGGATGCTTTTGCCCAGGGCGACTGGCGAAAACTGTACCAGCAGTACCGGCAGAGTAAGATGACGGTGGGCGATTTCAATACCAAGGCCTTTGCCATGGTCAAAGCCAGCCGCGACGAGCTGCTGCGGGTCGCCCGGGAAGATGTTAAGCTGCGTGAGGGGCTGCGTAACCTGGTGAACTATTGCCAGGATAGGGGCTTTCGCTTTTTAGTGGTCAGCAACGGGCTCGATTTCTATATAAAGGAAATTCTGGAAGATGTCGGCCTGGGTAATATTGAGGTCTATGCCGCCCAGACCAAGTTCACCCCCGACGGGCTTGAGGTGCAGTATATCGGCCCCGAGGGCACGGCCTTAAAGAAGGGTTTCAAAGAAGCTTATACCAAGTTATTCATCAAGCAGGGCTACCAGGTGGTATGTATTGGGAACGGCCCTTCTGATATCTTTCCGGCGGCTCTGGCCCAGCACGTCTTCGCCTGTGATGGGCTGCTCGACGCCTGCAAGGAGAAGAAGCTGAAGTGTAAGCCCTTTGACGACCTCAACGATGTGGTGCGGGGCCTGGAAGCGCTCTAGGCCGGGTTTTTACTCCCACAGCTTTTCGATGTCTTTTTCTGATTCGGCTTTGCCTCTGACGGCAAACTCGCGGTAGGACTCCGCCGAGCCGTATTCACGGGGCCGAAAAGCCACCGGCATGGGCACGGCGTGCCCGAAGACGAGCGCCTGCTGTTTGGCGGCGAGCTTGGCTAAAACCGATTTAAGCTCGGCTCTACCCGATACGCCAGCAAGCACGCTGTCGATATCGCGCTCGTTATCCAGCAGGCAGGTTATCTTGGTCCCCATCTGCGACATAACCTCGCTGTCAATGCCGCTGGGCCTCTGGTCGATCACCAGCAGGGTGACGTTGTACTTTCTCATCTCGCGGGCGATGGTGCCGAAGATGGTCTGGCTGGCGACCTCGGGGTTGAGGAACTTGTGGGCTTCCTCGATGGTAATGACCAGGGGTTGTGGTAGGGCAGTATCGTTAGCCCTCGCCTTTTCAGACCTCTCTTGGTATTGAGCGTAGATGCGGCGGGAGAGCATGTTGGCCACGAGCATGTAGGCGCTGATTTCGCGGTAGCGCCCGAATTCAAGGACAACGCTGACGCCGCGGTCAAGGTGATTAAGAATATGTTTGACGGCATCCTCTGGAGCCTGCGGCACGACAAAGCCGAGTCGCTCGATGACGCCGAGGCCGCGTTTCAGACTCTGTAAAGAGCTCTCGTGAATGTTAGTGTCTTTGAGCTCGTCTTTAAGTTCTTCGTCGCTGAGTTCCTGCGTCTGGCGTAGCCAGCTTTTACCTAGCCTTCGCCGAAGTTGATAGGCAGCTTCCACAGCGAGGTCGGTTATATTAAGGGTGGAGCGCAGTACGGAGATATCCTCGGGGGTAATTTCATCATAGCCAATCTGTATGGTGAAGTCGGTGGGGACTTTGCGCGTATTGGAGTTTTCTTTATCAAGAGTAAAGATGGCTACCTTTGCCTGCCCCCATTGCTTTAAGCCTTTAACTTTCTTGGTGAAGCCTTCGCTGCTGCCTTCCCAGCCGTATTCGTTATGCATATCGAAGACCAGGTTGACCGCCTGGCTCTTTTGCAGCATGCCGATGAGCAGGATGCGGGTAAGAAAGGTCTTGCCCGTGCCGCTCTTGCCGAAGATGCCGTTGGAGCGCTTGACGAACTCCTCCAGGTCGAGGCAGAGCTTGGTCTCCATTTCCAGCGGGTTGCCGATAAAGAACCTCTTTTCATCCTCGGTGCCGAAGACCAGCTCCACATCCCTCTCCGAGGCTAGATTGACCACGGAGAAGTGGCTGGGAACGGTCTTTACCGGTTGGGGTCCTTCGAGCAGGCTGTCGGCATCGCCGCCGATGACCAGGGTGGGGGTAACGTGCAATGTGCCGAAGGTGCTGGTGCCCGCCAAGACCTCGGCGATAAAGGGGTCGGAGACGTCGGGTGGGGTGAGGGAGAGCTTCTGGTCGGTCACCCCTAGGCTGACCTCGCTTATCATGCCGAAGAAGCGCCGCTTTGCCCCCTCGATGGTGACGAAGCGCCCCACCGCCATATCCTCGATGGAAGCGGAGCTATCCAGCTTGACCTCGACTCCCTTGCCCAGTGAGCCGGAGACGACGATGCCCAGGCGCTGGCTATTTTCTAAATTCACTATTTAATTCTCCTGTTATTTTCATGGTTCCCAGCCAATCGGCGTACGTAATCTCTCTTCATTTTCATAACTGGAACGCACTTCGGATAAGTCCGGATTTATTCCCTGCGTCACCGTAGCGATTCTATCCAGCAGTTCTATATCCTCTGGGGGAATGTCCAGTTGTTTATCATCTATCATGAGGTTCCATTGGTCCCATGGCAGAAGTTCTATCTTATTCAGAGAAAGCAGGTCACGCACCAGATTGCCAATGATGAACCACATGCCGTGCATGTCGAAAATCCCGAATGATTCCGGGTCGGCTTTACCGGCGCGGCACATCAGCCAAGCTTTGCCAGCAGGTAAGAACAGTCCTTCGCGCACATCACATGTGTCGAAGGTGATGTTAAGTGCCCTGCGCTGGAAATCATCAATCTGCGCATCGACCATCACCCATCTTTTTTTATCAGCGTTCCAGTACTGGCAGACCCAGTGGTCTTCATGGTAATTCGGAGTAAAATATGTGCCGAATCCACAACGGGCGCGGGCCGGTATGCCTTTACGCCTCAAGATGGCGGTCAGAAGGACGGAGAAATCGCGGCAGTTACCCACCACTTTGCTTTCCAGCGAGCGGGCGGTAGATAGTGGCGAATCATTAAGATTAATAATGCGTCTAAGTTGCCGCGAGACTTTCCGCAAATTGCACTCGTTCCGGCGTTCTTCGGACAGCTTTACACCGTAGCGTTCCGCCCAGTGCACGTGCAGTATCAAGCCCTGCAAGATTTTACAGAGTGATGGAATCTCATCAGGCAGGCCATCGAAGAGTGACCCGTACTCATCCGGGTCAGTCATGATGCCATGAGCGACATAGAATTCCTCAGGTTTCATAGCGGTGTAATCCTCCCCAGTATGGCTTTGAGCTGGTTGAGGTTGCCGCTGAGCAAGATGGCTAATTCCTTGCCCGCCGCCACCAGGAAGGCGCGGGGGTCTTTATGCGCCCGGCTCATCTGGCGCAACGAGGCGCTGACCAGCTCCTCGGCGGGAACGGGCAAATTAGCGTTAATCAGTATGTTCAGAAAGTCGAAGGACTGCCCGAACTCCATAACCTCGGTTAGGGTGCACTGATAGACGAAGCTATGGATGCGGGCGGGCTGGGGGGGCAGGTGATGATAGAGCTTATCACCTTGCTTGTGCCCCACCACCACCGCCCCGAATTCGCTCCTGAGCAGTTTGGTCAGCTGCGGAGACGAGCGGTAGATTGCCTCCTCGCTGGTTTCGTCCCTGCCGCGGGCGATAGGGCGGCGCCCCGGTTCCAGGCTGGTGGTGGCGGCGTTATAGACGATGCCGTAGAGCTCGGTGGCCGAATCGCCGGTCTTGACCAGGCTGCCCAGCGGCGGAATCTGGTATAGCTCGTAGCACTGGGCGGTAAAAGCGGTGGTGCCGGCTTCGATTACCTCGCCGACTCTTTGTAGTTCAGCCATCTTTAATTTCCCTTCATCTTACTTGGGCAGCGCCTTCTTGCCGACTAACTTGTGCTTGGTGTACCAGGTCTGGACAGCCTCGACCACCTCTTCGGGTCGGTCGCAGACAATGAGCAGGTCGAGGTCTTCTTTGGAGATGCATCCCTTATCCAGGGCCGAGCTCTTCAGCCAGTCCAGAAATCCCTTCCAGTACTGGCTGTTGAATATTATCACCGGGAAGGGCTTTATTTTGAGGGTCTGCATCAGGGTCAGCACCTCGGTCAGCTCGTCGAGCGTGCCCAGTCCCCCGGGGATGATGACGAAGGCGGTGGCATACTTTACCAGCATCACCTTGCGGGCAAAGAAGTGGTGAAAGGTTATCGACTTGGTGGTGTAGGCGTTGCTGGCCTGTTCCTCGGGCAGGTCGATATTCAGCCCCACCGACTCCACCCCGGCCTTTAGCGCACCCCTGTTGGCGGCTTCCATCGCCCCCGGCCCCCCGCCCGTTATCATAGAAAAGCCGAGCTGCCCCAGCTGGTAGGCTATTTCCTCGGTCTGGGCGTATAGCTTGTCGCCCTCTTTGAGGCGTGCCGAGCCGTAGATGGTTACCGCGGGCTCGATGCCGGTGAGGGTATCGAAGCCCTCCACCAGCTCCCCGATGATGCGGAACATCCGCCACGACTCTTCCTTGGCTAGCTCGTTGATTTCATATTCATTCGGCATATCGTCCTCCCCGCAGGTTTCACGATTTGCTTAAATGATTATTTTTTCTTGGCGGCCTGTTTTTCCAGCTTCGACTTCTTGGGCTTCTTTATGTTCTTTCTGCCTTTAGTTCCCATTTTTACACCTCTTTCTGAATCAGTATGGATTTTCAATGTCCTTATTATTATCTATGAATGTGTTGTTTTCAGAAATCGGGGTATCTGGTGGGGAGATGAACAAGATGCCGTGATAACAGCCTTCGATGGTGTTATTGACAATCTCTGGCGAGCCGCCGTCGATGACAATGCCAACGTGGTCGGGGTTCGGACCCAGGTAGTTATTGCGGATTGTGGGAGAACTGTTTTCCATACCAATCAGCTCGTGTCCAGCGTAAGAAATATTATTATGTTTCACTAGCGCCGACTGGCCAGAGAAGAAACAAACAGCACACTCACCTACATTTCTCAAGATGTTATGGCTGATCACTGTATCATTGCCGGGGTTAAAGCAACGGTAATACTCCATTATACAATAAGAGAGGGTGCCATTGTCGAAATCAAAATGATTCCAGTCGTAGATGCCCGGAGTGGGGCTGTCAGAGGTAATAGTGATCATTTGCTCTGGCGTGCCCACCGCGTGTAGAGTGCCATGGATGCGAATAGAGATGTGATTGCCCTCGTCCCTGAACGGTTCGCCGAAGTGAACGCCTCTATAATACGGGTCTTCATCCGGGTTTTCCGGCCGGATACCTTGCTGCATATCGAATGGGTCGGTGAACAGATTCGCCGAGTCCTGATTGGCGGCTACGAGCACTCTGGTGCCGGGTTCTATAGTAAGTGTGAACCCTTCATCAACGATAATGTCACCGATTATGTGAATTTCATCTCGCCATATTTCATCCCACTGTATCCGCCCCTGCGTGGTTTGGTTGACTATAAGTGCTGGAGTAGAATTTGTCGTAGTAGGGGGAGGAGACGTAGTAGGTGGTGATGACTCTTCATTTGATGGGGCTGTAGTTGATGCACCACAAGCGCTCAACAGAAGAACCCCGGTAACCAGAATTAGTAATAATATTCGTTTAATTTTAACCTCTTTCTCCCCGATTCGGAGCTTAAAATGGCTATTTCTTCTTGGCGGCCTGTTTTTCCAGTTTTGATTTCTTGGGTTTCTTTACGTTCTTTCTGCCTTTAGTTCCCATTTTTAATTCTCCTTTTCACCAGTGTATATACATCTCTTTCACGATGCCTAGTGGTTCAAACCAGTAGTCACCGAGCTCTTCGCCCAACTCATCTATTACTTCAGTTTTCTCCTCTAGCCTACCCTCCCAAGCTTCAATCGCTGCTAGTTCAGGTGATCCTTCAATATAAATCTTCTCGCTAATTTCCTCGTTATATTGTATAACCTCGGCATTATATTCGCTAACTAGCTCTTCATATTCTTGCCACTTCTGCATATATTCTTCATAGAAGCTATATAGTAATGATTCAGCTTCAGCTAGAGGTATTAGGCCGTATTCTTTGCCAACCTCAATATAGGCGATAGAATCCCAGCTAGTGGGACTATCAATTATGAGACTAAATCCCTCCTCGGTATCGACAACATGCAAATATTTTAATATACTAATGTATCTTTGCCCAGTACAATCAATATATACCAGTCCTCTATCTGTGGTCTCAAAGGCGTTTAGGGCATGCCCTTCATCGTTTCCTTCAAAGTCTATACTCACCCAAGCTGCCCTAATTCCTGCGGCTTCAGCATTGTTATGAACGTCCTCAGCGAAATCACTACAGACATAAGGGACTTCAGCAGCACCAATGTAAACATCAACACTGTCGGCATAATGATGCTCGTCTGTGGGATCCTCTTTAATAAAGACTAATAGCTCGGCGTAAGTGGGATTGGTAGCACTAGGATTATTTATTAACTCAATGGGCTTATCATCTCCCCCTACAAGCACAGCGCCATTTTCGTAAATATATAGTGGATTTTCGGTAATGGTTGGTGGTGCTAGCTCTTCAGTTGATGGGGCTGTAGTTGATGCACCACAAGCGCTCAACAGAAGAATCCCGACAACTAGAACTGATAATAGTACCTGCTTCATTATGCTCTTCTTTTTACCAATAATATCACACCCACCTTGTCCGCTTGCTGAAACTCTTGGCGGAGGTGGGGGTGGGCAAATGTTCGCCCACCAGCAATGATTCCACCAGCTGCCAGAATGTCTCCCTGTCGGCGCCGGTGACCACCGCCTGCTCGTGGGCTTCACTCAAAGCCACCGGGTAGCCCTGCCCCCGCCGGCACTGGTCCAAAACCAGCCCGTGCGTCAGGTTGAGCAGGGTTTCGTCTTGAGCCACCCACTGCGGAATCTCCACCCGCGCTATCTCGCCATCAACCCTCAAGTAAAAGAAATAGACCCAGTGCCCGCCGTAGTGCTTCTGCACGATGGACGACTGGCTGGTAAAGAGTGCCGACCTCTCGCCTTCGTCCAGAATATTGGCGAACAGCTCCCTATCCTGAACGCCGGCTACCGCATCGCAGTCCCTTGCCTTATTGGGGCAGTAGCGGTCGCAGTCGGCGGGGTCATGGGGGCAGAGCGCCACCCGCAGGGCGTTGACCACATCGGTGGAGCGGGGAAAGCTGATATAGCTGGCCAGAGCCAGCCGCCTTTCGGCATTGAGCTTTCGTATCTCCTCAAGATGGCGGAGAAAGCCTTTGGTCAAAAGCGCCTCGGTGACGAAATCGGGGTAGGTCTGCCCCGCCAGCCCCCAGAGAATTAATGAGCCGTCGACCAGCGCCAGGCTTGAGCTATCCCTGGGCAGTTCTCTTGCCAGTTCCGCCAGACGGTGGCACTCGTCAACAGCGCGCTTTATGCCCAGAAGGACGCCTTCTATCGGCTGCTCCCGGCCCTTGGCGCCGTCGGGGGCAATAACCAGCTCTTCATCCCCGAAATATAGCGCAGGGAAGCTGTCGAGAGAAGCCTGGGGGTTAGCGCCATAGCCCAGCACCACGGCGCCGATGTTTATCAGATAGCAACGGGTTGACCTGTGGCGGTCAACATCGATATGAGAGCCGTCGGTGGCAAGAACCGCGAATTCCGGGGGGAGGGGCGGGGGTGAATAGTGCGGGTCGAGCCCGTCGGTCAAACCCGCCACCAGCCAGGTGGTCTTGCTTGAGTCAATCTTCTTTTTCAGCAGGTCAAGGTCGATGGACTTATCCTGGATGATATCGAGGGCGGTCTGCAGGCGCTTTCGTCTTTCCTCGCCGCTGGCTTTCAGCCTGGCGACCATGCTTCCCACCTGCGCCGCCACCTTGGTTAAATCCAAGGACATCCTTTTTGCTCCAGCTCGAAGAGTCTTCGACTACCTCAATATACCCTTGACGATAACGTCCACCGCCTTGTCCTCGTCCAGCCCCCTGGCCATTAAGGTCTCTACCTGTTTTCGGTCTATGCTGCCGATAGCCGCCTCGTGGGTTACCTTGGCCCTGCCGTCGGTTACCGAGACGATGGGTATCGCCCTGGCTACGGCTTCGGTGCCGTTGACCAGCTCTATGCAGTCAACGTGCCCCCGGGCGTAGGGGGCATTGCCGTAGGTTTCGCCCTTGACCTCAGCCTTAGCCTTATTACTCAGCACCAGACGGGTCTTGGCCAGGCCCCTGGCGCCGGCTCCGTTCAGGTGGATTTTTTCCCATACCTTGATATCGTCATTCCCCTTGCCGTAGGCCTTCACCGTCAGTTCGGCGACCGCCTTTTCCTGGCAGAAGACCTCAAAATCGTAGTCGAGCTTGCCCACCATCCCCTGGCTTAAAGCAAAGGTGCTCTGCCAGACGCCGCCCTTGCCCACCCTGACCTTTGCCTTGGGGATGACCTCGATGCCCCCCGACTCGCCGTGATAGTGCGTCTCTTTATAGTCAAAGCGGGCGTTATTGCCGATCTCAATGTCGGCGTCCATCTTGTGTATCACCTTGACGGCGTTGGGGAAGATGCAGTGGGCAATGACACTTACCTGGCTGTTATCTTGAGCATCCACCTTCATGATGATTTCCTGCAGGCCTTCCTTGGGGAGAAGGCCGAAGCAGAGGTGAATGGGGCGGGCTATCTTGGCCCCCTCTTCTACGGTGAGGTTGACCTTGACCCCGCTCTCGGTTTCCTCGGTCTCTATTTTTATCCCCTTAACGCCATCGCTGCTCAGCACCCTGTTTTGGTGCACAACCAGTTTGGCGACGTCTTTAGTCTGCAGGGCGCGCTTATCGCCGCCCGCTTTCTCGTAGGCGTCAATCATCCCCTGGTATTCTTTTTCTACTGTGTAGCCAACCAAGTTAACCTCAGTGCTCTGGCTCATTGATGTGGAGGCAGGTTCGGCAGTTATCCTTGAACCACTGGCTGGTTTCCGCTGGCACCCCGGTCCTGATTATGGCACCGGCGCATAATATAGACACACGGTGGGAAATTTCGGTCACCCTTTCGCTGTGGGTGATGAGCAAGACCGACGAGCCCTGCTTGTTCATCTCTATGATGCCGTTAAGTAGCAAGGGCAGGGCGACAATGTCTATGCCCGAGTCGGGCTCGTCCAGTATGGCCAGCTTGGGGCGCATCGCCAGCACCGAAGCCAGCTCAATCCTTTTCCTCTCGCCGCCGCTCAGGGTGGTGTCGATGTCCCTATCCAGATACTGCGCCGGCTCCAGCCCCACCGTCCACAGATAGCGTTCAATCTGGTCGCTCTGGCCATTATGGCTGCTAAGGGCGAGGTAATCTCTTACCGTCAGCCCCTCCACCCGGGCCGGTTCCTGCCAGGCGAGGGTTATCCCCTTCTGTGCCCGCTGAGAAATGGAAAGCCCGGCGATATCCTGCCCCTCAAAGATAATCCTGCCCGCGGTGGGCTTGTAGTTGTTCGTCCCCATTATCAGGTTGGCGATGGTGGTCTTGCCGGTGCCGTTTTCCCCCAGTATGCCGTGTATTTCACCCTTATCGACATGGAGGTCCAGGCCGTTGATTATTGAGTTGCCGTTTAGCGTTAGCTGAAGTTTTTGCACTTCCAGCATGCTGTCACCTCCGACCTCTGCCTCAGAAATAGTATAATCTATCGGGGGGATAAACTCAATTGCCCACCGAGCCTGTATCTGCTATCATCAGACCAGCTATGTCAGCAGGCTATGTCTATCACCCCATCTATCTTGAGCACGACACCGGACAGCACGTAGAGGCTGCCGCCCGCCTGAATGCCATCGCCTCTCATCTGGAGCAGACCGGGCTCAAATCACAGCTAACCCTGATTGAACCCCGCCCCGCCTCGGTTGAAGAAATAGCCCTCGTCCATCAGAAGGGGTATATCAAGGAGATTGAGGAGAAAGCCGCCAAAGGCGGCGGCTGGCTCGACCCCGATACTGTGGTCTCCCCCCGCTCCTATGAGGCGGCCCTCTATGCCGCTGGCGGCGTTATCCGGGCGGTGGAGGCGGTGATGGGTGGGGAGGTGGCTAGCGCCTTCGCCCTGGTCAGACCCCCAGGCCACCACGCCACCTCCGGTCAGGCTATGGGCTTCTGCCTCTTTAACAATATCGCTGTTGCCGCCGAGTATGCCCTTGAAAAATATAAGCTGGAGCGCGTCTTAATCATTGACTTTGACGTCCACCACGGCAACGGAACGCAGCAAGCCTTTTACGATAACCCCCATGTGATGTATATCTCCACCCACGAGTATCCATTCTACCCCGGGACGGGCAGCCTTGAGGAAACCGGCAGCGGAAAGGGGAGGGGAACCACCCTTAATATACCACTGCCCGCTGGCTGCGGCGATAGTGAATACCTGGCGGTCTTTGAACAGATTATTGTCCCCGCCGCCCAAAGATTTAAACCCCAGCTTGTTTTAGTCTCCACCGGCTATGACGGCCATTGGGCTGACCCCTTGGCCATGATGCAGGTGAGCGTTAGCGGCTTTGCCCGGATGGCGGGGATTATCAAGGGCCTGGCTGATGAGCTTTGTGGCGGGCGTCTGGCGCTCACCCTGGAGGGGGGCTACAACCTCGATGCCCTGGCCGCCTCGGTAAAAGCCATCTTTGATGTCTTACTTGGCGAAAGCGCCATTGATGACCCCCTGGGCGGGCCGCCGCGCCGCTTTGAGTCACCGAACATTGAGCGCCTGATGACGGCGGTAAAGGAAGTACAGGGACTCGGCTAGGCGTGCTGGCAGAGGTCGGGGGAGATAGAGCACTGCTCGCACTTGCCGTCGCAGGGCTCGACGTGGATGGTTACGCTGGTATAAGACAGCTTGATTTCTATTTCTCGCTCCAGCTCGTTGCATAGCTGGTGCGCCTCTTCCACGCTAACATCCTTGGGCACTACCAGGTGGAAGTCAATATAGCGCTGGCTCCCCGCCTTGCGGGTGCGTATTCTATGAAAACCCACCAGCTGCCCGCCGTGCTCACTGATGCAGGCGAGTATCTCGTCCTCTTCTGTTTTGGGCAGCTTGGTATCAATCAGGCCGCCAAACGACCTCTTCATGGTGAGGAAGGCGGTGCGGAAGATTAAAATGGCCACCAGCAGGGCGACGATGGGGTCGAGCAGGGCGATGCCGGTGAGCCGGACTAACATTAGCCCCACCAGCACCGCCACCGAGCTGAGCACATCGGCAAGCAGGTCGCGGGCGGTGGCTTCTAAGGCTACGGAATCGGTGGCGCGGGCTACCCTCATGGTGTACCAGGAAACGGCCAGGTTTATGGCTATAGCCGCGGCTGTCACATAGATACCTACGGCGATCAACTCTACGGTGGCACCGCTAATCAGCCTGGTTATCGCTTGGTAGGCGATGGTGCCAGCGCCGATAAATATCATGGCGCCGATGACCACGCCGGCCACATTCTCCGCCTTACCGTGGCCGAAGGGGTGCTGCCTATCGGGCGGCCTGCCGGCGATCTTGATGCCGATGAAGCCGACAATCGCCCCCATCAGGTCGATAACGCTGTGGATGGCGTCGGCCCTGATGGCGATGCTGCCGGTAACGATACTGGCCACCACTTTCATAGCTATCAGGGCGGAAATGGAAAAGATAGCTAGCTTAGCCGTGTTCTCCTTAGTGGCCCGCATAACTTATGCCTCTTTGGCTTTGGCTTGGGGTAGCAGGATCAGCCTGCCCCACTCCCCCCTCTCCCAGACAATCAGCAGGTTGGGGGCAATAAAGAGTGAGCTGTAGGTGCCGGCGATGATGCCGATAAGCAGGACTATGGCGAAGTTCAGAATGGTGGCTCCGACAAAGAGCAGCAGGGCTAAGACCACGATCATGGTGGTCAGGCCGGTATTCATGGAGCGGCTCAGGGTTTCCACCAGGCTGTTATTGACCACCACCTCAAAGTTAGCGCTTATGCCCCTCTTCAGGTTCTCTCGTATCCGGTCGAAGACGACCACCGTGTTATTGATGCTGTAGCCGATGACGGCTAAGACGCCGGTGATAAACATCAGGTTTATTTCCCAGCCCAGTATGGCGCCGAGGATAGAGAAGACCCCCAGCACCACCACTACATCATGCACCAGGGCGATTACGGCACAGATGCCGTAATGGAAGGGGCGGGGCATGCGGCGAAAGGCCCAGGTGATATAGAGCAATATGCCCACGGCGGCTATGGCTACGGCAATAATGGCATTACGGGCGGTCTCTTCAGCCACCATGGGCGATACCGAGTAGAACCCCCGCTCGGTAGTAGTGCCGAACCGGTAGCTTAGAGCGCTCTCCAGGGCTGTCTTTTCCTCCCCGCTCAGTTCCTGGGTGCGGATAATGAAATCGCCCTCGCCGGTACGCTGGGTAATGGCGTTAGCGTAGCCCAGCTCGGTCATGGCCGTCTCCAGCTCCTGTTGCTCTACCTCCTCCTCAAAGCTTACGGTGAGGATGGAGCCGCTGCTGAATTCGACGCCCGGTTTAAGCCCGAAGACCAGCAGAGCGATAATGCCAATCAGGATGAGCACTTCTGAGATAATCAGGAACAAAGACCTTTTGCCGGTAATATACATTATTTTTTCTCCCAGTGAGCGCTAAACAGTGCCGTCTTCTTGGCCAGGGGCGTTCCCACGAACAGGCGCAGCAGGGTGCGGGTGACGATAATAGCGGTAAACATGCTCACCGCCACGCCGATAAACAGGGTCAGGGCGAAGCCCATCACCGGGGCGCTGGCGATAATGCTGCTGCCCAGCCAGTAAAGAATAGCGCAGACAATAAAGGTGGTCACGTTGCTGTCCCTGATGGCTGTCCAGGCGCGGCTGAAACCCGCCTCGATAGCCGCCCCCAGGGTTCGTCCTGTCCTGAATTCCTCCTTCATCCGCTCGAAGATAAGCACATTGGCATCCACCGCCATACCGATAGACAGGACGAAACCGCCGATACCAGCCAGGGTCAGAGTGACTGGAATCAGCTTAAATATCGCCAAGACCACCGCCCCGTAGAAAATCAGAGCCAGGCTGGCTAAAACCCCGGGCAGGCGGTAGTAGACAATCATAAACAGCATGACCAGTATTATGCCGATTAGCCCTGCCTTGAGGCTCATATCGATGAAATCGGCGCCCAGTGTAGCGGAGACCTTCTCCTGGTAGAGCGGCGGTTTCTGCAACGGCATGGGCAGCGCACCCGATTTCAGCAGGTTAGCCAGTTCCGCAGCTTCGTCTCTGGTGAAATTACCGGTAATAACGCCGCTGCCCCCATATTCTGGCTGCAGAATCTGGGGAGCCGAAAGGAGTGTATTATCCAGAAAAATGCCTAGAGCCCGCTGTGGGGAGCCGTATTCTCCTGAATTATACAGGCGCTCGGCAATCTCGTCGAAGAGTATTCCCCCCTCTTCGTTCCATTCAATGCTAACCTGGGGTTCGGGGGCAACTCCGCTTTGGTCGAGAGACGGGAAAGCGTCAGCTAATAAGTCGCCGGTGATTTGAGTGCCATCATCACCCCTGGCCGGAATCCAGGAGAGGGCGTCGGCGTACTGCTGTAATGTCGTATTGTCCGCCGGCTCCCCGGATGCATCCGTCAACCTGACTTCGCCATTATCCTCTACCAAAAAGGCAACAGTTTTGAGTTCTGTTTCTCCTTCTATGCTCAAAACATCTGTAACAAACACACGGTCGCCGCTTTCCTGTTCGTCGATAAACTGCAATTCATCCTGCTGGAAATAGTCACGGAGGTAAACCGGTTGCCCCGAATTGTTCAGCTCAACTTCTCTGAACTCAAGGAAGCCGGTTTGCTCAACCAGACTCTTGGCGGCGTCGATATCGGTAAATCCCGGCAGCTGTACCAGTATGCGGTCGTCTCCCAGTTGCTGGATTATCGGTTCAGCGACACCGTATTTGTCGATACGTTTTTCAATAGTAGTAAGCGCTCTTGCCATAGCCGCTGCCTGTTCGTCTGCAGAAGAGTCATCAGGAAAATCGGCCTGATAGACGAGATGTACGCCACCAACGAGGTCCAGCCCCAGCCGCATTCCCTCTCTGTCGAATAGGGGATAGACCAGGGCGCAAACGGCAAAGGCAAAAAGGGCCAGCAGAATCACAAAAACTATGACGTTTCTTCTAGTCATACCCTTTCACACTACCTCGTTAAGCTTGTTTAGCCATATATATTAACAGAGACTCTTCTCCGTTGCCAGTCTCTCGCGGATATAGTCCAGAGCCTCTTCCCGGGTAGCCAATTCGCCCGAGGCCTGCGCCTCGCGCACCGCCTCTAAAATCTCCCCCATTCCGGGCCCGGGCTTTAGGCCGAAGATATTTATCAGGTCGTGCCCGTCAACCAGCTTGGCGGGGACCACCAGCCTCTGCTGTTCGAAATGCTTTTCTAACACGTATTCTACCATCCGGGCGTGCTCCCGCCAGCCCGCCATATTCAGGTTAGGCCCCCGGGTGGCTAGGTGGTCAGCCAGGCTCAAGAATAGTATGTCAATGCCCGCCTCTCCGCAGTCACGAAAGTAGCGGTAGATAGCCCGCTGGGTGGGGAGTCCTTCCTGGCTCATCTGCCCCGGTCTCATGTGATACTTTATCATAACCTCGACCAATTTTACCTCTTTGCCGCTGAAGCGCAACCTTTCCAGGATATTGGCCGCCGCCGCCGCCCCCAGCTTGTCATGTCCCAGAAAGTGCGTCCGGCCGTCTTCACCAACAGCTTTGGTCTCGGGCTTGGAGACATCATGAAGCAGGGCGGCTAATTTGAGCAGCGCTCTTTGGCTGCTGCCGCTGCCGACCTCCTGGGTAAAGTGCTCGGCCAGCGCCTCCGACCAGGGGGCAACAGCCAGCACCTTGTCGCCGCCGTATTCCCAGCTTCCCTGGTGGAGGAGAAAGTCAACGGCAATCACCGTCTGTAGGGAATGGTCGAAGACATTCCAGGAATGTTCTTTGGGCTGCTCAACCCCCTTGGCCCCCGCCAGCTCGGGGAAGAGGGCCGTGATTAGCCCCAGCTCGTCGAGGTAGGGCAGAAATCGCTCGGGGTGGGGGACAGCCAGCAGCCGCAGTAACTCCTCCCTCAATCTTTCTCCAGCGACATCGGCGATAAGATGACACTGGCTTTTGACTAAGGCCTCGGTCTGCTTATCAAGGATAAAACCAAGCTCCGCCGACAGGCGCACCGCCCGCAGCAGGCGGGCGGCATCTGCCTCAAAAGCGGTCTCGGCGACCACCCGAATTACCCCGTTCTTTAGGTCGGCCCGCCCGCCAAAAGGGTCTATCAGGGCGACATCGTCTTTGGTCACTTCTTCAAGGTCAATGGCGATGGAGTCTATGGTGAAGTCGCGTCGGCTCAAGTCCTGTTCAATACTGCCCTCGAAGCTGGTGAAATCGAGCTGCCACCGCCCCCCCGATGGCGCTTTCCTGTCGGCCACCACCACCCGGCAGACGCGGTTTTCCTTATCCAGCAGGACGAATTTTCCCCTCAGGGCATTGGCTATCTTGGGGGCTACCTCTAGGGTATCGGCGGCAAGGGCGATATCAATGTCGGCCGTATCTCTCCCCAGCAGGGAGTCGCGGATAAAACCGCCGACCAGGTATGATTTTAACTTCTGCCCGGCGAGAAAATCGCTTACCGCCGTCAGTATTGATAAAGCCCCAGGCTCAATAGATATCTTCACGCCTTCTCTATCCCATAAATACTCTAAGGCTAAACTATACTACCAGTTGGCTTAGTTATCAAGGGGGAAATAAAGCAAAAGGCTCACCGCCGCTATTTCTAGGCAGATATCAGCGTTGGCTGATTGCCTTGGTTAGCGGTGAATATTGCCCTACGGTGCGGCTTGAGTGCTTTCTTTAGCCGTGCTCAGGGCAAGACTTTTTAAGATAGTGAGGACACCGATAACGGCGCGCTGCACGTCAATCGGCTCCTGGGCTAATATACGGGCTACATAGGGGTCCAGCTCGCCACCGCCGTAGCGGGTGTGGCTCTCAGCTACACCCGAGGAGGTGGGAGTCAGGTAGCCGGCCAGAGTAAATAGCTCGTTCTCCTCAAAACCTAGAGGTTCGGCGATTTTTCGCAGTATTGAACCTGAAGGGTAACGCTCGCCTCTCTCGATGCGGCCCAGGTGTGATGAGGATACGCCTGACATGGCGCTAAGCTGGCTCAGTGTTAGCCGCTGGGTGACTCTTCCCTGCCTGATTATTTCGCCCAAGTCGGTGCTTCTATTCTGGTCCATAACAGGAGAATTATAATTCGCCAAATGGCAAATGTCAACTTTTGTAAACGGGACAAAATCTGCCATTTAAATAAATACCCCCTCGACAGTAGACAATCTTAGGGCTATAATATCGCCGATTGGCATAGGAGGCTAAACCATGCTGTTGGGGACAAGGGTTTTTGACCTATGCCCCGGAAGATATAAGAATTTATCCGAGCTGGCTAAGGCTATGGAAATATCGGTAAGCCAGGTTTACCGCGTGCAGGAAGGGAAGCGGAACATCAATTGCAAGTTCATTATCGGTGCCATCAAAGCCTTTCCCGGCTACACATTTGACGACCTTTTCTATTTTATCCCCGAGGTGCCAGCTGGCAAAGAGTCCCGTCCTGCCTTTGTCTGGAGCCATCGTTTTTAGGGCCGGTCAGGGGGGTGGGGAAGCTGGCAAAAGACCTCGCTTAGGGTTGAGTGGTCTCATCCTCAGTCTTATAAAGCTTGTCCTGGCTTTCCAGGTGGTCTATATAGAGCACCCCGTTTAGGTGGTCTATCTCGTGCTCCAGCGCTTGAGCCAGCAGTTCATCGCCCTTAATTCGTATCTCCTTGCCCCTGACGTCTCGCCCCTTGACGGTAACCTGTTCGGCGCGCTTAATCTCCCCATAGTAGCCGGGGACGCTCAGGCAGCCCTCGGTTAACGAGCGCTCGCCGCTGCGCTTCACTATCTCGGGGTTAATCAGGACGATGTCTTTGGCCTCGGGGATGTCGATGACAATCACCCGCAGCGAGGTGCCCACCTGCGGGGCGGCTAGTCCGGCTCGCCACGGAGCCGCGTGCAGCGTCTCCAGCATATTTTCTATCAGCTTCTGGATGGAGCCGTCAATAGTTTTGACCCGCTTTGCTTTCTGCCTCAATACCGGGTCGGGAACGGTACGAATGGGTAAAATTGCCATCTTGTCCTCGCAGCTTTAGCTGATTACAGTTTACCTAAACCAGCCCTACCGGGTCAATGTCCACCGTCCAGCCCTGGGGGAGGGGTAGGGGGGAGAGAAAAGCCGTAACTTCTGAGCCGCGGAGTATAAGCTGCCAGCGGAAGCGGCCCCTTAATCGGTGAATAAAGGCAGGAGCGGGCCCGATAAGCTCGATGTCGGCTATCCCCCGGGCTTCTATTTCTTGGTTGAGAAAGCGCTTCATTCTTTCCGCCTCCCGCTGGCAGAGGGCGTCGTTGGTATGGCTATAGGTGAGGCAGGCCAGCTGGGTGAAGGGCGGGTTGTGAAGCTGGCGCCGGTAGTCAATCTCCTGCTCGTAGAATGAGGCGTAATCGTGTCTGGCGGCGGCTTGAATGGCGTAGTGCTCGGGGGCATAGGTCTGGATGATAACCCTTCCCCCCCGCGCCCCCCGCCCCGCTCTCCCCGCCACCTGGGAGAGCAGCTGAAAGGTCCTCTCTCCACCCCGGAAGTCGGGCAGGTTAAGGGCGATATCGGCGCTAACCACCCCCACCAGGGTAACCAGGGGCAGGTCCAGCCCCTTAGCCACCATCTGGGTACCGATGAGGATATCGGCCTGGTGGGTGCGGAACTTGCTTAAGATTTGGTCGTGGGAATATCTGCCTTTGGTGACATCGCTGTCCCAGCGCAACAGCCTGGCCTGGGGAAAGGTGTAGCCCACCTCCTGCTCCAGCCGCTGTGTGCCGATACCTAGGAACTTTATGCGCCGCCGGCCGCAGCGGGGGCAGCTTTCGGGGACTTTTATCTGGTAGTTGCACTGGTGGCAGACCAGCTTATCCTCGGTCAGGTGATAGGTGAGGGGGACATCGCAGCGCTTGCAGCGGAGGACGAAGCCACAGCTGCGGCACTGGATAAAGCTGGCGGCTCCCCGCCGGTTGAGAAAGAGAATAACCTGCTCCCGGTTAGCCACCGCCTGGCCTATCGCCTGGAACAAAGAACGGCTGAAGAGGCTCTGGTTGCCCGCCTTGAGCTCTTCCCTCAGGTCCACTATCTCAACCTGGGGCAGCGCCGAGCCGTCATAGGGGGTAACCCTCTCCGGGAGCTGAAGCAAACGGTAGTCTCCTCTTTGGGCGTGGTAAAAGCTCTCGACGTCGGGGGTGGCGCTGCCCAGAACGACTGTGGTTCCGCTTAATTCGGCCAGTTTCAGGGCGGCGTCGCGGGCGTGGTAGCGGGGCGCTTTGTCGTGCTGCTTGTAGGTCCATTCCTGCTCTTCGTCGATAACGATTAATCCGAGCTCGGGCTGGGGGGCGAAAATAGCGCTGCGCGAGCCGATGACCACGTCGAAATCGCCGTTTCTTATTCGCTGCCACTCGTCGAACTGCTCGCCCAGCGAAAGCTTGGAGTGGAGCACCGCCACCCGGTGGGGGAAGCGGGCGGCAAAGTGCTCTATGGTCTGGGGGGTGAGGGCAATCTCGGGGACTAAAACAATGCCTTTCTTGCCCAGTTTTACTGTTTCAGCCAGGGCTTGGAGGTAGACCTCGGTCTTGCCGCTGCCGGTGACCCCGTGCAGGAGAAAGACCTTGGTTTTGTCCTCGGCTAGGCTGGACTTAATAGCCTCAAAGGCGGTTTTCTGTGCCAGCGTCAGGGTGAGGGGCTGGGAGGGGACAATATTCTTATAGGAAATCGGTTCCCGCCTTACCTCCACCTCCCGAAACTTGGCCAGCCCTTTTTTGACCAGGGCGTCGGCTACCGCCTTAGTGCAGTTGGCATTCTGTCTGGCCTCCGCCCATGCCACCGGCTCGCTTTGCCGCGAAAGGTATTCTAATAAGGCGGCTTGCTTTGGGGCTTTGCCCTGACGGCGCAGGCTGGCGGCTTCCTTTTCGGCTTCAGGTCGGGTTACCGCCAGGCTCAGGTAGGGCACCATCTTGGGCTTTACCCTGATTTTCTCCAGCTCGTAGCTCTTAACCGCCAGACCTTTGTTTACCAGCTGGGAAACGATGCTTTGAGCCTTTTTCCTGCCCAGAGTTTTTTCAATCTGCCCCAGGCTTGCTCTGCCCCGTTCCGGGATTAGTTCCAGGGCTTGTCTCTGTTCGGCGTTAAGCGCCGATAAATCAAAATCATCGGGGGGTGGGGTGGGGCTGATAAAAGTAAGCGTCCGGCGCTCGAAGCCCGGCGGCAGCATTAGCGCCACGGCATCAAAAAGGGGCGATAGATAATATTCGCTTATCCAGCGCGCCAGCGAAACCTGCTGGGGGGATAACAGGGGGCGGGGCTCGATAACCCCGGATAACTCCCGGGTCTCCTCCACCTCAGGGTGGGGGCTTAGCTCCAGGACGATGCCCTGGAGAAGCTTATCGCCGAAGGGAACCCATACCGCCTGCCCGACATCAATATCCAGGTGGGATGGTATAGCATAGCTAAATGTCCGGCGCTGGGCTATCGGCGAGTTAACGCTAACCTCAGCATAGCTCATCCCGCACTCCAGCGAGGTAGCCTTACCCTATTCCTTTTCCCGCTTTTCCTTGGTCCGTGACGCCTTACTACTGAGTCCACGCAGGTAATAAAGCCGGGCCCGGCGCACCTTTCCATGCCGCACCACCTCCACCTTTTCCACTAGTGGCGAGGCAAAGGGAAAGGTATGCTCCACGCCCACACCGCGGGCAACACGTCTGATGGTGAAGTTGCCGCCATCGGCGCCGCGGCGGACCTTAATGACTACCCCGTTAAATACCTGAGTGCGTTCCCGTCCCTTTTCCACAATCTTGGCACTCACCTTTACTGAGTCGCCGGGGGCAAGGGCGGGAATATTGGGATTAGGTTCCTTCTTGAGTAATGAAATCATATCCATGTTAAGTTTGCCTCAATCTTTCTACTAGACGCTCTTCCTCAGAGCTTAACTCGGCTCTGGCTAAAAGTTCGGGGCGCTGCTCCAATGTGCGCCGGATAGCCTGCTCGCGGCGCCAGCTATCGATCTGGGCATGGTTCCCCGACAGCAGGACCCCGGGCACGGGCCACCCCCGGTATTCGGGCGGGCGGGTATACTGGGGATACTCCAGCAGCCCGCCGACATGGGAATCGTCCCGCGGCGAAGCCTCGGAGCCTAAAACACCGGGCACCAAACGAAATATGCTGTCGATGACCACCATCGCCGCCAGCTCGCCGCCGCTGAGCACATAATCGCCGATGCTGATCTCATCGGTAGCCAGGTGCTCACTTACCCGTTCGTCAACCCCCTCATAGTGGCCGCAGATAAGAATCAGGTGGCTGTGCTGGGATAGCTCCTGGGCGACCTGCTGTGAGAAGAGCCGGCCCTGCGGGGAGAGCAGGATAATCGGT